>NZ_CP163513.1:2035000-2227898 GCF_041081565.1 Streptococcus hillyeri
GTATAAAGACTATTTCAGATACGAGGCTATTACTCCCTTTGGCTTACCTTCCCAGGTAATTCTCCTATAATCTTTAAGTCCACGTTGCAGTCCTACAACCCCGAGGAGTAAACTCCTCGGTTTGCCCTCCTGCCGTTTCGCTCGCCGCTACTAAGGCAATCGCTTTTGCTTTCTCTTCCTGCAGCTACTTAGATGTTTCAGTTCACTGCGTCTTCCTTCTCATATCCTTAACAGATATGGATACTAACCATTAGTTAGTGGGTTCCCCCATTCGGACATCTCTGGATCTGCGCTTACTTACAACTCCCCAAAGCATTTCGTCGTTAGTCACGTCCTTCATCGGCTTCTAGTGCCAAGGCATCCACCGTGCGCCCTTATTAACTTAACCTTATTAACCTAATTCTTTCAAATTAGAAAACTCATTAATTCACAGCGTTTTCGGTTTATTTTCTTGTTACTATTCTTACAATTCAATTTCTTGAATCGTGGAATTTGATATAGATATTCAATTTTCAATGGACAATCCTTAACATCTCTTCGATGTTAATGGAGCCTAGCGGGATCGAACCGCTGACCTCCTGCGTGCAAAGCAGGCGCTCTCCCAGCTGAGCTAAGGCCCCACATCTGTCTCTTCCTGAGACCACTCAAAACTAAACAAGACGCTACAAGTGCTTCCATTTCCTTAGAAAGGAGGTGATCCAGCCGCACCTTCCGATACGGCTACCTTGTTACGACTTCACCCCAATCATCTATCCCACCTTAGGCGGCTGGCTCCTAAAAGGTTACCTCACCGACTTCGGGTGTTACAAACTCTCGTGGTGTGACGGGCGGTGTGTACAAGGCCCGGGAACGTATTCACCGCGGCGTGCTGATCCGCGATTACTAGCGATTCCGACTTCATGTAGGCGAGTTGCAGCCTACAATCCGAACTGAGATTGGCTTTAAGAGATTTGCTTACTGTCACCAGCTTGCCACTCGTTGTACCAACCATTGTAGCACGTGTGTAGCCCAGGTCATAAGGGGCATGATGATTTGACGTCATCCCCACCTTCCTCCGGTTTATTACCGGCAGTCTCGCTAGAGTGCCCAACTTAATGATGGCAACTAACAATAGGGGTTGCGCTCGTTGCGGGACTTAACCCAACATCTCACGACACGAGCTGACGACAACCATGCACCACCTGTCACCTCTGCTCCGAAGAGAAGTCCTATCTCTAGGACGGTCAGAGGGATGTCAAGACCTGGTAAGGTTCTTCGCGTTGCTTCGAATTAAACCACATGCTCCACCGCTTGTGCGGGCCCCCGTCAATTCCTTTGAGTTTCAACCTTGCGGTCGTACTCCCCAGGCGGAGTGCTTAATGCGTTAGCTGCGGCACTAAGCCCCGGAAAGGGCCTAACACCTAGCACTCATCGTTTACGGCGTGGACTACCAGGGTATCTAATCCTGTTCGCTACCCACGCTTTCGAGCCTCAGCGTCAGTTACAGACCAGAGAGCCGCTTTCGCCACCGGTGTTCCTCCATATATCTACGCATTTCACCGCTACACATGGAATTCCACTCTCCCCTTCTGCACTCAAGTTCCGCAGTTTCCAAGGCGTACATTGGTTGAGCCAATGCCTTTGACCTCAGACTTACGAAACCGCCTGCGCTCGCTTTACGCCCAATAAATCCGGACAACGCTCGGGACCTACGTATTACCGCGGCTGCTGGCACGTAGTTAGCCGTCCCTTTCTGGTAAGATACCGTCATAGTGTTAACTTTCCACTCTAACACCCGTTCTTCTCTTACAACAGAGCTTTACGATCCGAAAACCTTCTTCACTCACGCGGCGTTGCTCGGTCAGGGTTCCCCCCATTGCCGAAGATTCCCTACTGCTGCCTCCCGTAGGAGTCTGGGCCGTGTCTCAGTCCCAGTGTGGCCGATCACCCTCTCAGGTCGGCTATGTATCGTCGCCTTGGTGAGCCGTTACCTCACCAACTAGCTAATACAACGCAGGTCCATCTTATAGTGAGACAGTTGTCCCTTTCAAGATATTAACATGTGTTAACACCTGTTATGCGGTATTAGCTATCGTTTCCAATAGTTATCCCCCGCTATAAGGTAGGTTACCTACGCGTTACTCACCCGTTCGCAACTCATCCGTCTAGTGCAAGCACCAGACTTCAGCGTTCTACTTGCATGTATTAGGCACGCCGCCAGCGTTCGTCCTGAGCCAGGATCAAACTCTCATTAAAAGTTTGAGTTCTTAACTCACTGTTTTGTCATCGCTGACTTATTGTTTTTCTTGACAGGTTATTTTCATAACCCGCACTTGCTTCGTCTTGTTCAGTTTTCAATGGACTTCTCCTATGAGACAACTTCTATATTCTAGCAAATCTTTAGTAACTTGTCAACTACTTTTTTAAAGTTTTTTTCAAGTCATCTTTGCCAGCGTCCCTCGCGAGACAACTTATATATCTTACCAAATCTTCCCTAAATCTGTCAACTACTTTTTCAAACTTTTTTTCTTTTTTCTAAAAAGGTAATTTCCCAAAGTAATTTCCACTTTAGCTTTCGAAGCGGAAGTTAGTCTAAAACGGATTTTTATGGTGGAATTAAGTCTGAGACGTTTGCGTTAGAAATGAGTCCTTACTATGACAAAATATAAACACCTTACCCTCTCAGACCGCAATGACATCCAACTTGGCTTAGAACGTGGAGAAACCTTCAAAGTCATTGGACAAACTATCCTAAAAGATCCTACTACCGTTTCCAAAGAGGTCAAACGTAACAGACAGGTCAAACCTCTACCAATGATGGGCTTCCTTGCCCTCTCCTTGATAAATCCCCATTTGTCTGTAACGGATGTCCTAAGAGAAGACAAAATTGTGGCTACAAGAAAATCTTCTACCTCGCTAAACAGGCTCAAAAACAATACGAACAAACCCTCGTTGAGGCTCGAGAAGGAACACCTCTCAACTCTCAAACGTTCTGGGACATGGATAAAGTCATCTCCGATGGTGTGAAAAAGGGACAGCACATCTATCACATCCTTAAAACTCATAACCTTGATGTCAGTTCCTCAACCGTCTATCGACACATCCGTAAAGGATACCTTTCTATCGCTCCTATTGATCTGGCTAGAGCTGTAAAATTCAAACCTAGACGAAAGGCTACACTACCTGCTATCCCTAAAGAAGCTAAAAAAGGGCGTTCTTATGAGGACTTCCAAAACTTCCTGACACATAGACAGCTGACCTCTTGGCTTGAAATGGACACCGTTATTGGACGGGTTGGTGGAAAAGTATTACTCACCTTCAATGTCTCTTTCTGTAACTTTATCTTCGCTAGACTTCTGGACAATAAAACCGCTCTTGAGGTCGCTAAACACTTCTATGTTATCAAGAACACGCTTTATGAGGCTGACCGAGATTTCTTCGATGTTTTCCCTGTCATTCTAACTGACAATGGTGGAGAGTTTGCCAAAGTTGATGACATTGAGATGGATATCAGAGGTGAGATTAAACTATTCTTTTGCGACCCTAAGCGCTCTGACCAGAAAGGAAGAATTGAGAAAAATCATACACTTATTCGCGATATTTTACCCAAGGGAACTTCTTTTGACAACTTAACTCAGAACGATATCAACCTAGTCTGTTCTCATGTGAATAGCGTGAAACGCGCTGCTCTGAATGGGAAATCAGCTTATGAGCTCTTTACCTTTACCTATGACGAAGAACTGGCTAAACTACTCGGCATTTCCTTAATTCCAGCAGAAGACGTCTGTCAGTCTCCAAAATTACTCCAACACAAATTCTAAAAACAACCTAATATAAGCCACTCAAACGTCTCACACTAACTTCCACCATAGCGGAACTTAATCTGAAACGCTTTCAGATGAGGGGATTTTGTGTACCCTTTTTGTCAACTAAATTAGCCTAAAAATGCAATAAATCAACCTTTATAAAAACCAGTGGAACTTACCCTGACACGGATTTCCACTGGTTGTTAGAGGTTTTATCAGATTAACTTCCACTTTAACAGACGGTGGAAGTTAGTTTGGGAATTTAGCAGTTTTTTTCATTAACTTCTTCGAGCTGATTTAGCACCTCATCATTCTAGCAAACCTTATCTTGTCTGTCAACCTGTTTTTAATATCTTTGATAAAAACAATCAGGGGGATCTTGACTAAGATTTTCACTGACATGGCGAGTCTTTGTCTAAGGTTATGCCCCCTAATAAAGAAAATGAAGTGGTAGATGTTTTTAGCTTTTCCACTTCTCTCAACTATTTCGGGCTATTTTTCTGTTTACGGCGAGTTCGGAAAAAAGTTTGCATAATAGCAGCACACTCTTTTTCTAGGATACCAGTCTCTACAGTAACACGATGATTAAGACGTTCATCCGTCAAAATATCATACAATGATCCTGCTCCTCCAAATTTTGCATTTTTTGCACCGTAGATAACTTGTGGAATCCGTGCTAGCCCGATTGCTCCGCTGCACATGACACAGGGTTCAATCGTCACAAACAATGTGCAATCAAGAAGTCTCCAATTCCCTACTCTTTGATTTGCTTCAGTGATAGCCATTATTTCAGCATGCATAATAGCTTGGTTGCGTTCTTCTCGTGCATTATGACCTCTACCAATAATTTGTCCATCTTTAACAATGACACAGCCTATTGGAATTTCTTCTTTCTCGAGCGACTTTTGAGCTTCTTTTATGGCTTCCTGCATGAAATAAGATTTTTCTTCTTCTGTAAACACTAACATTCTCCAATTTCCCAAGATTGATGTGGACTCGCTAACTCAACTGGGATATTTCCCGCATATTTTTGGGTTTCATTTTTGAGATACTCCAAGTGATTTTCTGATGGAATTCCTTGTGGAGGTAGGGGTGGCATATGAGTCAAGACTAATTTTTTGACTCCTGTTTTTTGTGCCAATAGCCCTGCTTCTTTGCTTGTCAAGTGAGCGATATGGTTTTCATTACCTTCATAAAGATAAACATCTGCCAGTAGTAAATCTGCGCCTGCGGCAAATGTTTCCAAATCTTCAAAATAACCCGTATCTGCCGTAAAGACAAAAACCTATCCTGTTGCTTCTTCAACAATACGAAAAGCATAACAAACCACTGGGTGAACTGTCTTAATAAATGTCACTGAAAACGGGCCAATTGTCTCGGTTCCCGACGTATTGTAAGCAATTCCTTGTGAAACACCTGGTAAGGTTAATTTTTCAAATTCTGATACATCTTCGTCATGAGCATAAATCGGTAACACCTTTGGCTCCCAGAGATGTTTCGGGTATAGTTGGAAATAATGGCGTAAAACACCCAAATCTGCCACATGATCAGGATGATAATGGCTAATAATAACCGCATCTAAGTCCAAGGGGCTGATTTCTTTTTCGAGTTCATTGACCGCACGGCTACCACAATCTATAAGAAGTTGAAAGCCATCATGTCCAGTCAATAAGTAAGCAGTTGTACCTTCATCTTTATAGGGATATGCTCCCCAACATCCTAAGGTTGTTAATTTCATTTTCTGTCCTTTCTTAATCTCCTATTCATAGTGCAGTTGCGGCCACTTCTCATGCCACTTCTTTTTCACTCGACGCTTACGATAAACGTCCATTCGCTCCTCCTCTGCTAAAAAATGTGGCGTCGGTGATACACGATAGTTAATAATATCATCCAAACCATAAGGAGCATATAACTCTAGCTTATCATTCTTTAGTCGCACCGCAATTGCCGTACACTTTTCTGGATATTTACTGATGGCATCACAGGCTGATTGATACGGCGCTGTATTTGGGCTGTGCTGGTGCATATCAACCTGATTTTTGACTTCCCAACGATAGTTAGGATAGCGGTTTGCTAATTGTTTTTGGATAACTAGAGTATCTTCATAACTTTTATTGGCATCGAAATAAACGACATCAATATCCGTCTCTTTATCAAAAGCAGGGCGGTTACTGAGGTCATTCCAAATAGCATTTCTCACTGAACCAGCAGCTAGCCAACAATCGGAAAGATTCAGCTCTGCTATTGCCCTTAAAACAGTCATCATGTCGGTATCAGCTTGAAGCAACTGCAATACATCGTCGTTTGTCATAATACCATTATAGCAAAAAGGGCTGGAAAACCAACCCTTTAGAATGATTATAGACTGTTCACTGTTGCGACAACATTGTCTACTGTAAAGCCATAGCGTTCGATAACTTCTGCTGCTGGAGCAGAGGCACCAAAGGTATCAATACCGATAACTTTACCATCGAGACCAACATATTTGTACCAGCTTTGTGTCGCTGCCATTTCAAGTGCTACACGACGGCGAATCGCATTTGGCAACACTTCTTCCTTATAAGCAGCATCTTGAGCATCAAAGAGTTCCATTGATGGTACTGAGACCACTCGAACTTTTGTTCCTTCTGCTTCCAAGACTTTAGCAGCTTTGACTGCCAAGTTAACTTCTGAACCAGATGCCAATAAGATAGTGTCAAAATCTTCGCTCGTTTGGTAAGTGACATAAGCTCCTTTTGCAACTTTAGCAAAATCAGAACCAGCTTCTACTTCAAGATTTTGACGTGTCAACACAAGCGCTGTTGGTGTTGTTGTACTTGTCAATGCATAGTGCCAAGCCGCTTGTGTCTCGCGTGCGTCTGCCGGACGAAGAACTGTCAAGTTTGGCATTGCACGAAGACCCGCAAGGTGTTCAATCGGCTCATGTGTTGGACCATCTTCACCAACCGCAATTGAATCATGTGTAAAGACATAAGTAACTGGCAATCCTTGAAGGGCTGACAAACGAATGGCAGCTTTGACGTAGTCTGAGAAGACGAAGAAAGTACCGCCATAAACACGGAGACCACCATGAAGTGCCATACCATTTAAAACGGTACCCATAGCAAATTCACGAACACCAAACTGAATGTTACGGTTCAGCGGATTTTCGGCGTCTTGCAAACCATCTGCCTTGATATAAGTCATGTTAGAGTGAGCAAGGTCCGCAGAACCTCCAAGGAAGGTTGGAAGCACTTCTGCTGCCGCATTGATGGCATCTTGTGAAGAGTTACGCGTTGCTTGTGAGAAGCCATCTTCATAAACTGGGAAATCTTTTTCTGTCACTGTAACTGGCGCTTGTCCAGCAACAATGGCATCAATTTCATCAGCAACTTCTGGATAGGCTACTTTATAATCCGCTACTAATTTGCTCCAAGCCTCATAAACAGCTTGACCACGATCAGCAACATTTTCTTTAAAATCCGCATAAACTTCTTCCGGTACTTCAAACGGAGCATAAGACCAACCAAGGTTTTCACGAGTTGCTGCAGTTTCTTCTGCACCAAGAGGAGCTCCGTGAACAGCATTTGTACCACCTTTTGTTGGAGCACCGTGACCGATAACTGTTTTCACTTCAATCAAGCTTGGTTTGCCAGATGTTTTTGCTTCTTCAATCGCTGCGCTGATGGCTTCAAGGTCTGTTCCATCTTCAACAAGGCTTGTATGCCAACCATAAGCGTCATAGCGAGCACGGATATTTTCTGAGAAAGCATCACTTGTCTCTCCATCCAAACAGATATCATTTGAATCGTAAAGAACAATCAATTTGTCAAGGCTTTGTTTTGCTGCATAAGACGCAGATTCTCCTGACACACCCTCCATAAAGTCACCGTCACCTGCAATAACATAGGTATAGTGGTCAAAGAGTGGGAAACCTTCTTTATTATACTTAGCTGCAAGGAAACGCTCTGCTTGAGCAAATCCAACTGCCGTTGAAATGCCTTGACCTAGAGGACCAGAGGTGGCATCAACACCTGCTGTATGACCAAATTCTGGGTGACCAGGCGTTTTTGATCCCCATTGACGGAAATTTTTAATCTCATCAAGAGAAACATCTTCATAGCCAATTAAATGCAAAAGCGCATATAGCAACATTGACCCATGACCTGCAGATAACACAAAGCGATCGCGGTTAATCCAATTTGGCACTTTTGGTGTTACACGGATGTGTTTTGTATAAAGGCTGTAGGCCATTGGAGCTGCACCCATCACCACTCCTGGGTGACCAGATTTCGATTTTTCAATGGCGTCAATACCAAGAAATCTTATCGCATTGACAGATAGATTTGACATAAATACCTCCTAGAGCGTCGAAAGAATTTGTTTACGTTTTCATTATATCATGAAATTCTCTCCATTTCCAACAAATATTGACATCTACACGACAAACGCATGAAGAAAATATGGCTTACAGAAAAGACTTTCATGGATGAATTCAAAATCCTTCGCTATAATAAAAGTGGAGGATTTTGTTATGGAAGACCTTTTAAATTTCTTGATTACTGTTAGAGACGACCGTTCCCCATGGAAAATTAAACACTTATTGTCAGATATCGTTCTTCTCATCTTCTTTGCTCGCTTATCAGGCGCAGAACACTGGGATGAGATAGAGGAGTTTGGTATTGCCTATGAGAAATCCTTACGCACCGTTCTCAAATTAGAAAATGGCATTCCCTCTCATGACACTCTACAACGTGTTTTTGCGACCTTAGATTCACAAGTTCTTGTAGAACTCACACAGATATGGACTTCTCTTCTTGAAGCGTGTGACTCATCATCTAAAACCTTACCACAACTTTCAAAACGTTTAGTAGCCATTGACGGGAAGACTATCCGTGGTAATGGCAGTCAAACTCAAAAAGCCCTACATATTGTCTCAGCCTATGCGACAGATTTAGGGATTTCGTATGGCCAGGTAGCGACTGATGAAAAAAGCAATGAGATTACAGCGATTCCACGATTATTAGACATGATTTCAGTAAAAGGGTGCATGATTAGTATTGACGCCATGGGCACACAAAAGGCTATTGCGGATAAGATTATCATGAAGAAAGCAGATTATTGTCTAGCAGTCAAAGAGAATCAAAAGAGCCTTCTAGAAGATATTCGTCCCTATTTTGAACTCTCTCAGAATTTTGACGATAGCTATGAAACGCTTGAGAAAGCGCACGGTCAGATTGAATTGAGACAGTATGAAGTCATTACTGATACAGAGTGGATACGTCAAGAGCATCCTGATTGGGGACATATCCAAAGCATTGGACGGGCGCGTATTCAGATAACAAAGAATGGTCAAGAGAGCGAAGAAACCCGCTACTTTATTTTAAGTTGTCAGGTTAGCGCTAAAGAGTTGTGTGACTATGTGAGAGGTCATTGGCAAATAGAGAGTATGCACTGGCTACTAGATGTTGTTTTTCGTGAAGATGCCAATAAGACTTTGAATAAACAACTCGCATTTAATTTAAATGTCATGGATAAATTCTGTTTAGCGGTATTAAAACAGTTAGATTTTGGAAAGAAGATGAGTCTGCGTCGTAAGAAATATGCCCTAAGTCTGTCCTTTGACAAGTATTTAAAACAATTGCTTTAGGGCAAAAAACTTTCAACACTTGCAAAATGGAAATAGAAGATTTCATGCGTTTGTCGTGTGACATCTACACTTCTTGAAAACATCCAAGTATCACACATCCAAATGTTCAAAACTGTTCTGATATTAAATCGCCAAAAAAGCTAGACGAATCTAGCTCTTCTAATTTATAAAGATTTACGGTAAGTTTCCATTTCTGATTTATTACCCCAAACAAAGTGTCCTGGTTTGATTTCAACCATTTCTGGTTTATCAACAGAATAATCGTGCATTTCTGGGTCGTAAGTAACCAATTCTTTTTGACGTTCCAAAATAGGATCTGGAATAGGGACCGCCGACAAGAGTGATTTTGTATAAGGGTGAATTGGATTCGTAAACAACTCCTCAGTTTCAGCCACTTCGACAATAATACCCTTATGGATAACAGCAATACGGTCAGAAATAAAACGAACCACCGATAGGTCATGAGCGATAAAGAGGTAAGTCAAACCTAACTCACGCTGGAATTGTTTCAGAAGATTCAAAACCTGCGCGCGCACCGATACATCAAGTGCAGAGATTGGTTCATCCGCAATAACAAACTCAGGTTGCATAACCAAAGCACGTGCAATACCAATACGTTGACGTTGTCCACCCGAGAATTCATGTGGATAACGTGTTAAGTGTTCAGGTAAAAGTCCAACATGGGTAATCATGTCACGAACCTTCTGCTGACGCTCTTCTTCATTTGCAAAAAGGTTAAAGTTATAAAGACCTTCCGAAATGATGTAATCTACCGTCGCACGTTCATTCAAACTTGCCGCTGGATCTTGGAAAATCATCTGAATACGCTTAATCACTTCTTTTTTATCAGAACGAGAAAGTTTTCCGTTGATTTTTTTACCATCGAAGATAATATCTCCGCTACTTGTATCGTTTAAACCAATGATGGCACGTCCAATTGTGGTTTTTCCTGAACCTGATTCACCAACAAGAGAGAACGTTTCCCCTTTATTGATAAAGAAGTTGGCATTTTTAACAGCTACAAATTTCTTTTTCCCTTCACCGAAGGAAATTTCTAAATCTTTAATTTCAACTAATTTTTCAGTCATTTCCTTCTCCTATTTCAACATTTTACGAGAAATTTTCTCATGAAGATTTTGGATAACTTCTGGTTTTTCAACTTTGGGAGCCTCTGGATGGAGCAACCAAGTTTTAGCCCAGTGGTGATCCGAAACTTTAAATTTAGGTGCCGGTTCTTCAAAGTCAATCTGCATTGCATATTCAGAACGAAGAGCAAATGCATCTCCTTTTATAGGCGCGTAGAGTGACGGAGGAGTTCCCGGGATAGAGAATAACTCACCAGACTCTGTTGCCAACTGAGGTAGCGAAGATAAAAGGCTCCATGTATAAGGATGACGTGGGTCATAAAAAATATCTTCAACTGTACCAAACTCAACAATTTCACCAGCATACATTACCGCAACCTTGTCAGCGATAGAGGCAACGACACCGAGGTCATGCGTGATAAAGATAGTTGTGAAATTATATTCTTTTTGAAGAGACTTCAAAAGATCAATAATTTGAGCCTGAATCGTCACATCAAGAGCCGTTGTCGGTTCATCACAGATAAGCACATCTGGACGACAGGCAAGAGCAATTGCGATAACGATACGTTGACGCATCCCTCCTGAATACTGGAACGGATAATCATTGAAACGTTTTTCCGCATTTGGGATACCAACTTTATTCATGTAGTCTATGGAGAGTTCGCGAGCTTCTTCTTTCGAAACTCCTTGATGCTTGATGATGACTTCTGAAATTTGAGCACCGATTGTTTTAATCGGATTAAGACTGGTCATTGGATCTTGGAAAATCGTCGCAATTTTTGAACCACGAATTTTTTCCCAGTCCGAATGTGAATTAATACTTGTTAAATCTTGACCACGATAAGTGATTTTTCCAGAAGCAACACGACCATTTGACTCTAGCATACCTGTAAAAGTTTTCGTTAAAACAGATTTCCCCGAACCTGATTCACCAACAAGAGCGAGAACTTCACCTTCTACAAGCTCTAAAGATACACTACGGATTGCTGTCAAAACACGGTCACGGACATCAAATTCCACGACCACATCTTCGGCTGATAAAATTACATTTTTAGTTTCTGTCATGTTATCTCCTTATCTGTGAGTACGTGGGTCACTGGCATCCGCCAAGTTTTGCCCAACAATGTAAAGCGGTAAGGACACCAATACTAAAGCTGTAAGTGGAATCCAGAATAAATAGGCATTGTTAGTCAAGTATTTTGAGTAGTTTGAAATTAAACGACCTAACGACGGTGTTGAAATTGGCAAACCAATACCAAAATAAGACAAGAAAGCCTCAGACGAAATATATCCTGGTAAACTTTGAGAAACCATAGTCATGATAATTGATACCAATTGTGGCAAAAGATTTTTCACCGCAATTTTCATAGGAGGTGTCCCCAAGGTCTGACTGGCAAGGTTATATTCAAGGTCACGATAACGCAAAATTTGAGTACGCATAGTAAATGCAGGTCCAATCCAACCCGTCAAAGTGAAGGCTAAAATAAGATTCCAGAAACCAGCCCCCAAAGCATAGGTTAAAACAATTGTAATCAGCATACTTGGAATGTTTGAGATAACATTATATATCTCAAGCATAATCTTATCAAAACTTTTAGAAACACCCCAAAAGGCACCTACAACAATACCGATAGCCATATTGATAACCGTTGCCAATACCGAAATCAAGAGCGAGTTTCTAGCACCATACCAGACCCCATCAAAAAGTGACTGACCATTTTTATCAGTACCAAACCAATATTGAGCATTTGGCCAAATGTAGCGTTTTGAGAAGTCATTAATGTCACTAACATCTCGGAAATCATAGCTAGAAAACATTGGATAAATAAAACTCATCAAAAGAACTGCAATCAAGATAATCAACATTGGTAATGTTGATTTCTTCGCAAAAAACTGTCGAAATACAGATTTCCAGTAAGAATAGGCCGGTGTATTAATAACCTCGGAGGCATTATCATCACGAGCCACAAATTGGAACTTAGATTTATCAATAGTTGACATTATTTGCCTCCTTTCTTAGTCGATAACTTAATACGTGGGTCAACAAGAGCCATTAACAAATCTCCTGCAAAGAGTGAGAAGATAGACAATGTAGTAAAGATGAAAGTCAATCCAACTACCATAGCATTATTTGAAGCACGGATAGAATCAATCAACATTTTACCCATACCAGGGACGATAAATACTGTTTCAGTTAGTGTCGCACCTGCAATTGTCAACACGATTGCCCCTGGAATGCCATGAACAACAGGAACCATGGCATTTTTAAATAAATGTGAACGATAAATTTCACCTTCCGATAAGCCTTTGGCACGAGCAAAACGCATCCAATCAGAATTTTGCAAATCCACTAGATAACGACGGAACCAAATAGCAAGTCCTGGAACACTCAAAAGCCCCAATACAATACTTGGCAAGAGGTATGAACGTACATCAGACGCCCCCAACAATGGGAAATTATCCGGAAGCCCGAGATGACCTCCAACAAAGCGAATAACATAAATCAAAGCAATCGATGGCACCGCTAAAACAAAAGTCATCAAAGAAGTAGACATAGAATCAAACCAAGTTGACTTGAAACGAGCCATGAAAAGTCCTAGAGGTAGACCTAATACGTAAGCAATAAAAATACCTGTCAAACCAATGCGAGCAGAGTTCGCAATCATTGATGGATCAGTATAACGAACTTTTGTAGCAGTATAATTATCCCCCTTACCAAAGTTTGCAACAGCTATATCATCTGCCTTGCTAGGATTTTGGTAAGTGCGGCTATAAATATCAACAGAAGACTTTTTAGTTACTCCTGTCGGGAAAGTAACATCTTGAGTTAGGGCTTTACCTTGTCCTTGTGTGATAACCTGAAGAACAGGGATACCACTAAAGGTCGGATAAGAATTACCAAGGTTAAAAGTGATAAAGTTTTGATGAATATATGGGAACTGGTTATTCACATAAACAAGATATTTATGCTTAGTACCAGAGCCAACAACTGACCAGCCAATCGCTGGATCATTTTCAACACGGATATAACGTTCTAAATCTGGATTTTCCTTATCTTTAATTTTCCAAGGATGGTCAATCACAACAAGGTTTGAGAAGAAATTCCATAGACGTTCATAAATCGGAATTTTACGAGTGGCATAAGCCTTACCGCTCTCTGTGAAGTTATGAAGCTCCCAACCATTTCCTACAGAAGCGATATATTCTTCGTAGATTTTCTGATTAGACTCAGTTGCTTCAGAAGTAACTCCCGAATCTATAGTTTTAGCCTTATTAACCAATTCCTTTGTATTATAGTACTGGATATAGCCCATACGTTCAAAAACCGTATTGACATAGTTATCCTTTTTATCTGGTGTTGTCGACATCTTATTATACAAAGGGTCTTGGTTAAAAATAAGTCGTGTCGGAACCAGTGTGTAGACAACCGTATAAGTTACAACCATAACCATAAAAATAGAAAATAACGATCGTAACGTACGAGTAAAGAGATATTTTTTCATTCGTTCCCCCAACAGTTCAAAAGAACTTCCTCAAGAAACGAGAAAGTTCTGATTGAACAACGTTTTATTTAGCTACGTGATCTGCAAGAGCTTTCTGTGCTTCTGCATTTGACTTAGCTTTTTCTTCAAGCCAAGCAGCCTTCGCTTTGTCATATTGTTTAGCTGTTACAGGCTCTTCTTGGAGCTTGATGCCTTTATAAACATCTGAACCTTTAACACCTGATACAGAGTAGCGACCTGAGAATGGTACTGCTTTAGATACACGTGGTGTACCACCAAGTGAGATTAGTGGAATAACGACAGCTTGATCAAGTAATTTCGCTTCTGCTTTTGCTTGTGCTGTAAAACGAGCATCAAGATCATCAATAATAGCATTTGCCGCTGTAAGATCAGCAGTAAAGGTATCAAGTCCAAGAGCTTTAGCGATATCTTGGTTCTTACCTGGCATTACACCAATTTTTTGAGCATTTGCTCCATTTTCAACATTGAAAATGTCTAGGTATGAACGTGGGTCAGCATAGTCTGGTCCCCAACCTGAGATTGTCAAGTCATAGTCTTGTTGTGAAACATCCTCAGCATAGTAAGTTGAGTTAAGGTATGTGTCATTATCAAGTTCAATAATATTAAGTTGCACATTCTCTTTTCCAAGTGATGCCTCAATAGATTGTTTCATTGATTGTGCACGTTGTACAGCAACAGTATCTGCTTGGTCCACTGGGAAATCAAGTTGGATTGGGTAAGTGACCTCGCTGCCAAGAGCCTCTTTTGCTTTAGCAAACTCAGCTTTAGCTTTGTCAGCATTGTAAAGACCATCTTGCGCATCATCTAATTTAACATCTTTCCATTCATCGCCGATAGATGCTAATTCTTTTTGAACGACTTGTCCGTAAGATTCTTCACCAATAGACACAAATGTTGGTGCTGTCAACATGCTACGAAGAGCTTTTTCTCTAGCATCTTCACCCGCACGTTGGGCATTCCATGAACCACGGTCAAAGGCAAATGTAATTGCTTGACGGAAATCTTGGTTAAGAAGAGCCTTCTTAGTTGACTCTTGAGCAGCTGCATCTTTCTTAGAATTCGTGAAGTTAGAACGATTTGTGTTGATTGATGCAAAGTAAGTGGTTGCATCCTGCATACCATAAGTGATAGCATCCGGATATTTCTTCTTAGCATCCGCATAAGTCGGATCGTTAGGGTTAAGGGTCGCTACGTTATAGGCACCCTTATCAAAGTTAGTATAAAGGGAACCGATATCTTCACCATCAAAATATGTCAATTTCACTTCGTCAAGAGTAAGGTTATCTACATCCCAGTAAGCATCATTTTTCGTAAATGACATTGAGGTTTTAGCTGTATATTCACTTAAGAAATATGCACCATTGACAAGGATTGATGATGGGTCAGTTGAACCAAAATCTTTACCTTTTGACTCAAGGAACTTAGCATTAACCGGGAACATGATTGAGTAAGTTGTCTTTGAATTCCAGTATGGTTCTGGAGCGTTCAAAGTGTACTGAACGGTACGTTCATCAAGGGCTTTGATACCAACTTCTTCAAATTTTACTTTACCTTCTTTGTACTCATTCAAATTTTTGATTGAATCTTGGATGACGTAAAGTGATTCTGAATCTTTATCAATCGCGTGTTTAAGACCTGTTACAAAGTCTTCGGCAACAACTGGTGCGTACTCTTCACCATCTGAAGTGTACCATGACACACCTTCACGCAATGTGTAAGTATATGTCAAACCATCTTCCGATACTTTCCAGTCTTCTGCAAGAGATGGTACCAAGTTACCATATTTATCATTTTCCAAAAGACCATCAACCATTTGTGTTATAAGCGCTGAAGTCGCAGATTGGTTAGTCAAAATATAGTCCAAAGATTTTGGATCTGATGCATATACATAGTTATAAACTTTTGAAGCTCCCTCAGATTTAGGTGCCGAAGAGTTTCCTCCACAAGCTGCAAGCACTGCTGCTGATACAAGAGTTACTCCAGCAAGGGCTAATAATTTACCTTTATTTTTCATAAAAGCTACCTCTATAAATTTCTTTTCTTAACCGACCGTCTCGTCGTGTTATTAGAAACCATTATATCATAAATTTTTCTTAAATAAAGCAATTTGTCAGAAAATTTGGTATATTTTTTTATTTTTTTGTGCTTAGGTTTGAATTTTCAGATATTTTCACAAATATTTCATCTTTTTTCTATATTTGTTAGGACAATTTTTGGTCATTTGTCTACAATTTACACAAAAACAGTCTCTTACGAGACTGTCTGTTAATCGGTTTCAACAATAAAGTTCGTTAAAATACCATTAATGAATTTTGCAGATGTATGGTCTGAATATTTTTTAGCAATATCAATGATTTCATTTACCACAACACGACCCGGCGTGTCTTCATATTGCATTTCATAGAGGGCTAAACGCAGTAAAATTTTGTCATTAAGCGTCAATCTCTCCAAACTCCATCCTTTTTTGAGGTGCTCTGCTATTTTTTCATCCAAATCCTTTTGATGATCCCAAACTCCTTTAATCAAATTAAGGAGAAATACTGGTACATCTTCGTCAGATTCTTCATGTTTGTCATAGCGATAAGCATTTTCACCAGCCTGTAGGAGGTCTCCGCCAAACTCAAGGCTAAAGAGAGCTTGGAAGGCACGCTCACGGATATCTCGACGAGAATGTTTTAATTTATCAGTCATCGAGGAAATCCTCATCAAAAAGAGCTTTTACGTCTGGTTTTGGTGTTTTGGCAGGAACCATTTTAACAACGTGAACATTAACGGTATCAATTGTCACTTCTGCCATATCATAAACTGCAGTTTTTACAGCTTGTTGAATCGCCATAGAAACAGCAGGAACATTAATACCGTATTGTAACTGGACATAGATGTCTGCTGATACAGTACCGTCTTCTGAAGTGTTTAGATAGACACCACGCCCTAGCGATGTTTTACTCAAGGTGTCTGCAACTGCTTTATTATGAAGGGAATGCACCCCCTCAACAGTTGTCGCTGCAATGCCAGTAATCACTTCAAGCACGCGCGGAGAAATAACGATTTCACCAATTGTTGCTGTTGACATATTCTTCTTTCCTTTCTAGGAGTTTTATATTTTTGATATTATTTCTGAAAGGGCACACATTGTAGTGCCACCAACCACTTGAAAACTTGTCTCAAAAAGAGAATTGCTTAAAAGCGTTAAATCCTATCAAAAAGATTAAGCACGTGATACGTAAGTACCTTCTGCTGTATTGATAACTAATTTTTGACCTGCTTCAATAAAGTCTGGAACGTTTACCACAAGTCCTGTTTCCATTGTTGCTGGTTTACCAGATCCTGTCACAGTTGCACCTTTGATTGAAGGTTGTGTTTCAGCAACTGTTAGTTCAACTGTTGTTGGTACAGTAACTCCGATTACTTCTGTTCCGTAGAATTGAATTTTAACATCAGCATTTTCCAAGATGTAAAGCAATTCATTTTCAACGTTTGCCACTGGAATTTCATATTGATCGTAAGTTTCAGTATTCATGAAATAAGCTGTGTCATCCATTTTGTAAAGGTACTGAGCTGGAACTGTCTCAATGATCGCTTGCTCAAATTTTTCATCTGGACGGTAAGTTGTATCAAATGTTGAACCTGTACGAACATCACGAAGCTTCATACGCATGATTGTGTTCCCTTTACCAGGTTTGTGGTGGCTTGCTTCAAGAACTTTAATCAATTTACCTTCTGTTTCAAATGTCATACCTGCTTTAAGCTTACTTGCTTCAATCATTAGTGAATTACCTCTTTATTTTCAATTTTTATCACTTCATTTTAGCATAAAAGCTAGTATTACTCAAGATTTTTATCAGAACTGCACGACAAACGCATGAAATCTTCTATTTCCATTTTGCAAGTGTTGAAAGTTTTTTGCCCTAAAGCAATTGTTTTAAATACTTGTCAAAGGACAGACTTAGGGCATATTTCTTACGACGCAGACTCATCTTCTTTCCAAAATCTAACTGTTTTAATACCGCTAAACAGAATTTATCCATGACATTTAAATTAAATGCGAGTTGTTTATTCAAAGTCTTATTGGCATCTTCACGAAAAACAACATCTAGTAGCCAGTGCATACTCTCTATTTGCCAATGACCTCTCACATAGTCACACAACTCTTTAGCGCTAACCTGACAACTTAAAATAAAGTAGCGGGTTTCTTCGCTCTCTTGACCATTCTTTGTTATCTGAATACGCGCCCGTCCAATGCTTTGGATATGTCCCCAATCAGGATGCTCTTGACGTATCCACTCTGTATCAGTAATGACTTCATACTGTCTCAATTCAATCTGACCGTGCGCTTTCTCAAGCGTTTCATAGCTATCGTCAAAATTCTGAGAGAGTTCAAAATAGGGACGAATATCTTCTAGAAGGCTCTTTTGATTCTCTTTGACTGCTAGACAATAATCTGCTTTCTTCATGATAATCTTATCCGCAATAGCCTTTTGTGTGCCCATGGCGTCAATACTAATCATGCACCCTTTTACTGAAATCATGTCTAATAATCGTGGAATCGCTGTAATCTCATTGCTTTTTTCATCAGTCGCTACCTGGCCATACGAAATCCCTAAATCTGTCGCATAGGCTGAGACAATATGTAGGGCTTTTTGAGTTTGACTGCCATTACCACGGATAGTCTTCCCGTCAATGGCTACTAAACGTTTTGAAAGTTGTGGTAAGGTTTTAGATGATGAGTCACACGCTTCAAGAAGAGAAGTCCATATCTGTGTGAGTTCTACAAGAACTTGTGAATCTAAGGTCGCAAAAACACGTTGTAGAGTGTCATGAGAGGGAATGCCATTTTCTAATTTGAGAACGGTGCGTAAGGATTTCTCATAGGCAATACCAAACTCCTCTATCTCATCCCAGTGTTCTGCGCCTGATAAGCGAGCAAAGAAGATGAGAAGAACGATATCTGACAATAAGTGTTTAATTTTCCATGGGGAACGGTCGTCTCTAACAGTAATCAAGAAATTTAAAAGGTCTTCCATAACAAAATCCTCCACTTTTATTATAGCGAAGGATTTTGAATTCATCCATGAAAGTCTTTTCTGTAAGCCATATTTTCTTCATGCGTTTGTCGTGTTGATATAAGCACACACAAACACCTGCCGTTCTGACAGGTGCCCTTTCTTTATTAAATTCGTGTATTTGTTTTGTTATAAGAATCATCAACTGAGGTTAGCAATCTCCGTTTCTGTACCGAGAACAATTATATCTTAGCATAAGGATACCTCCTACCAAGTTTTTGTTCGTCGAGCTTCAAGTGCTCATCACTAAACGATCATACAATTGATTAGATTAAAGACAAACTTATAAAGCTCTACAGGGTCTCTACCAATTTACGATTATCTTATTCTTGTCTTTTCAGTCTTCTGAGATGCTTCATTCTCCCACCCTACGTTTCAAGGCAGAGATGATAGCAGGCCATTTACTCCTGGAAGACCGTGATAGTCTCTTACCTCTTTAGGAAATCAAGATATATCAAATCATTTTCAATATACGTTAATATTTCTCTATTAATCTCCTTTTGATTTCCCTAAAGAAAATATCATCATTTTATCTTTATAGAGCTTTATCCGAAAAATAATTTAAGCTTAATTGTCACCGTTTTTATATCTTGCTATGCACATGAGACCCTCCTATTTGAGAAACTTACACACTGAGTTACTTTAACAATAAATCTAGGTTTGCATTGGTATCACTCCCTTGTCGCTATTTTATGCAACAAGGAAATTATCTCCATTTTTATATCTTGCTACGCACATAAGACCCTCCTATTTGAGAAACTTACACACTAAGTTACATTAACAATAAATCTAGGTTTGCATTGGTATCACTCCCTCGTCGCTATTTTATGCAACAAGGAAATTATCTCCATTTTTATATCTTGCTACGCACATAAGACCCTCCTATTTGAGAAACTTACACACTGAGTTACATTAACGATAAATCTAAAGTTGCATTGGTATCACTCCCTCGTCGCTATTTTATGCAACAAGGATAGTGTCTCCGTTTTTATACCGATTGAGATTAAATGCCATAAGATCACCTCTCTGACATCTAGATTGTAAAGTTTTCTTGCCTACTGTCTATCGAGGCTTGTCTCCGTTCTTATAGCGTCCAATGTCAAAGGTTAACATAGCGCCACCTCCTATAATTGAAAAACGATTGTTTGAAGACCTTTAGTCTCCATTTTTATACCTGTTGCGATTGAAGATTAGTATTAGAGTGACCTCCTTTCTTCTCTTCTTTCTTTATGGTTTAAGTATACCGTAAGCGCTTTCTTTTGTCAACTTTTAGCTGTTGTTCGTGTTTGTCGAACATTTTTTCTGAAAAAAATAGCTGGCGCTGATTTATCTGAAAATCGTTCCAATCGGACGAACTATAATCTTTTTTACGGGCTAACTCTTAACCTAAAAAAGTTTCAAAAACTTTTCAGAAAGAAAATAAAAACACTTTCTTTTAAAGCTCTGCTATTTCCCAAAAGAAAAAAGCTTTGGTACAATAAACCTATGATAAATTTGACTGATTATGGAATTGAGATGTGGAACGAGGAGAAAATTGCTGATTTCCGTCGTACCTTGCTGGCTTGGTATGACCGTGAAAAGCGTGATTTGCCTTGGCGTCGCACCTTTGACCCTTATAAGATTTGGATTTCTGAGATTATGCTCCAGCAGACACAAGTGGTAACTGTTATTCCTTACTATGAGAGGTTTTTGGACTGGTTTCCCACTGTAAAAGCATTAGCTGACGCTCCAGAAGAAAAACTGCTTAAGGCTTGGGAGGGCTTGGGCTATTATTCGCGCGTTCGTAACATGCAGGCTGCCGCTCAGCAAATCATGACAGATTTTAATGGTAAATTTCCGGAAACCTATGAAGGAATTTCTAGCTTAAAAGGGATTGGTCCTTATACTGCTGGCGCCATTGCCAGC
Organism: Streptococcus hillyeri; assembly: GCF_041081565.1. Lineage (NCBI taxonomy): Bacteria > Bacillati > Bacillota > Bacilli > Lactobacillales > Streptococcaceae > Streptococcus > Streptococcus hillyeri. The sequence continues at coordinate 2,055,992 of NZ_CP163513.1, forward strand.
ATTGCCTTTGGCCTACCTGAGCCAGCTGTAGATGGTAATGTGATGCGAGTCATGGCACGCTTATTTGAAATCAATTACGATATTGGCGACCCCAAAAATCGTAAAATTTTTCAAGCTGTCATGGAAATATTGATTGATCCTGACCGACCAGGGGATTTCAACCAGGCTTTGATGGACCTGGGAACAGATATTGAATCAGCTAAAACGCCAAGACCTGATGAAAGCCCTATTCGATTTTTCTGCGCAGCTTATTTACATGGCACTTACGACAAATACCCTATCAAGGCTCCAAAGAAAAAGCCCAAACCTCTGCAAATTCAGGCATTCGTCATCCAAAATAAAAAGGGAGAATTCTTGCTTGAAAAAAATAATGACGGTCGCTTACTAGGTAGCTTTTGGTCTTTCCCCATTATGGAGACTAACTTTATCGCTCAGCAATTAAATCTCTTTGAAAAAGAAAACGACGTTTTAGAGACCGTATCTCAAAAGACATTATTTGAAGAGGACTATCAACTCAAGCCAATTTGGTCAGAGAGGACTTTCAGCCCCATCAAACATACCTTTAGCCACCAAAAATGGACGATAGAACTTTTAGAAGGCTTTGTGGAAAAAGCAGAGCTAACTAGCCAAAAAGAATTACAATGGGTATCACCAGACAATTTCGATAACTATCCCATGGCAACCCCACAGAAGAAGATGGTGGCAGAGGTGATGAAGCAACAGAGAAGATGAGTGACGGAAAGACAATTTGTAACTTCCAATACTCTCTCCTAGATAAAAAATAGTTTAAACTCACTGCACTCATCATTTTTTGAATAACCACTACTGACACTAGACAAGCATTTTGATTTGCATTACACACAATTATAGCTTCACCATTAAATACTTTATAGCAATCAAAAACTATTAGACAACGAAATCACAGATAGAACTCAGTTTATCAAGCTGAGTAACAACGTCAGAGTTTGACGAGTAGAAACTTTATTTAAGCTACTTTCAACTGTCTCCCCACGACTAAATACTTGCTCACAATCCTCTGATAAGTTACAATAGGTAGGTATTACTCAGAAAGGTTATTCCTATTTTTATGAATTATCTATTGACGTTTCTTATTTCAATGATTCCTCTCATTGAACTCCGAGGAGCTGTTCCATTTGGTATTGCTTCTGGCATTCCCTTCACTCAGGCATTGGCGATTTCAGTTATTGGTAATATGATACCTGTCCCTATTATCTTCTTCTTTGCTCGTAAAGTCTTAGAATGGGGAACTGATAAACCTTACATTGGTAACTTTTTTACTTGGTGTCTTAAAAAAGGGCACAGCGGTGGCGAAAAACTATCAAAAGTTGCTGGTAGTAAAGGGATTTTTTGGGCGCTCCTTCTATTTGTAGGTATCCCACTTCCAGGAACTGGAGCATGGACAGGAACCCTTGCTGCCTCTATCCTTGACTGGGATTTCAAGCGCAGCGTTTTTGCTGTCATGCTAGGCGTTATCTTGGCTGGCATCATCATGGGCAGCCTATCTCTTATCTTTGGACTAAACACCTTCAGCCATTAAGATTTTTTGGAACATAGCAAAGCAGAAAATATCTCATTACTGACAATCCACATGGAAAGGCAAACCTTTCCATTTTTTTGTTATAAAAAAAGCTGGATAAAAACTTAAATTTCAGCCTTGCTGTTGAAATTTGAACAAAATAAAATAGCTTAGAATCAACGTTTTTTGACGACGTTACTCTAAGCCATTTACTATTTTTAAGACTTTTTACTCAGCCTCAATCCAAGGTATTATACCGACACGGAACATCTTGCTCCTATCATTTTATCTCTTGTTTCCTCTTAACAGTTTATAGCACAATAAACCAATCACCATCATCGCTGAGGTAATGTAAAATGGGGTAATATAGCTTTCAAGAGAAAGGGCGGACACCATTTTCGTTAACAAAACAGGGGTCAGGATGACACCGACATTTCCAGCTGTAATTGCCATACTGGTCACGAAATTGATTTTCTCTGCTGGGTAACTTTTAGCGATGGCGTCAAAGATAGCTGACATACCACCGACAAAACTAAAACCAATCAGAACTGCACCGACATAGAAGAAAATCATATGATTGCTAACAGTAAAGAAGAGATTACCTACTAACATCATAACAAGCATAAAACTCAAGGTCTGCTCTGCCATTTTTTTCGCTAAAAAACCAAAGGAGAGTCCCGCTAAAATCCCACTAAAGGCTAAAAGCGTCAAAATATGGCTTGAAACTAGCTCATCGTAACCATAATGCGTCACCAATAAGGTTGGAATTTTGATGGTTGCGCCAATGTAAGCCACTCCGATGAAGAAGGTAATCAACATCCACAGGATAACACGCCTATCAAAGACGACAAGTTTAGACAATTGTTGCTCTGTAAGCGGCACTTCTTCCACAAAATGATGAAACAGGAGAAAGACGGGAATCACAAGAAAATAGACTAAATAAATATAGGACGCTCCCATTAGCATGGCATAACCTACGATGAAGGTAGTCAGAGTCTTTCCGACGTTCATCGTAGCTGTCCGTAGCCCTATGAGACAAGCTCGCTGGCTCCCTTGGAAATAATCACTAATCATGGTAATTGATAAAGGATTATAAAGTCCTATTCCTACACCTAGAAGCAAACGACCAAGTAAGGCTATGTTAAAATCGCTTGCTAGAAACGATAAAAGCCCCGATAAAAAAATGAGAACCAATCCTATTTCAACTGTTTTCTTTTTACCAATTTTGGCAACAATAACATTTCCCAAAACAACGGTTACCATAATCATCATAGCAGGGATGGTCACCAATGTTTCCACAGACGCCAAGCTAACCCCAGCCCCCTTAGCCTGATAAAAAGCATAGAGCTTGGGAATTGCTGGCGCTATGGCCAAATGAGACATGATAAAGAGTGATACAGACAACAAGGAAATTTTTAACCAAACGTTTTCTTTCATAACACCATTAAGCTACTACCTGTGCTCTAGTAGCTATTTAACCTATGTCAAGCGAGCACAACTTGATAACACTCATCAATCACAATGAAAAAAGCAGGTTCCCCTGCTTTTTTCAATTTGTAAACTCTAATGAAATTAGTTTCCAAGAGCTGCTGCCATTGTAGCTGCAACTTCCGCTTCAAAGTCATTTGAAGCTTTTTCGATACCTTCACCAACTTCAAAACGTGCAAATGCAACTGCTTTTGCGTTGACGCTGTCAAGGTACGCTTCAACTGTTTTGCTGTCGTCCATGATGTAAACTTGAGCAAGAAGTGTGTAAGCTTGGTCAACTTGAGTGTTGTCAAGCATGAAACGGTCCATTTTACCTGGGATGATTTTGTCCCAGATTTTTTCTGGTTTGCCTTCAGCAGCAAGTTCAGCTTTGATTGCTTCTTCTGCAGCTGCAATCACTTCGTCAGTCAATTGAGCTTTTGAACCGTATTGCAAGAGTGGAAGTGCTGGTTTGTCAACCATAGCACGTGATTCATTGTCTTGCTCAATTTTGTGGTTCAATTGTGCCAACTCATCTTTAACGAATTGCTCGTCAAGTTCGGTGTATGACAATACAGTTGGTTTCATTGCAGCGATGTGCATTGATACTTGTTTAGCAAGCGCTTCGTCGCCACCTTCGATAACTGAGATAACACCGATACGTCCACCGTTATGTTGGTAAGCACCGAATGCTTGCTCGTCAGTTTTTTCAAGAAGAGCGAAACGACGGAATGAGATTTTCTCACCGATTGTTGCAGTTGCATTGATGTAAGCTGCTTCAAGTGTTTCACCAGTTGCAGTTGTCAAAGCAAGTGCTTCTTCGTTGTTAGCTGGTTTACCTTCTGCGATAACTTTAGCTGTTTCGTTTACCAATTCAACGAATTGAGCGTTTTTCGCAACGAAGTCAGTTTCAGCGTTAACTTCGATAACCGCTGCAACGTTACCGTTAACATAAACACCAGTCAAACCTTCAGCGGCAACACGGTCAGCTTTTTTAGCTGCTTTTGCCATACCTTTTTCACGGAGCAACTCAATTGCTTTTTCGATGTCACCGTCAGTTTCTACAAGTGCTTTTTTAGCGTCCATAACGCCGGCACCTGATTTTTCACGCAATTCTTTAACGAGTTTTGCAGTAATTTCTGCCATGGTTTTTCTCCTATAAATTTTATTTTTTGCAATTTGCTGTTAATGGTCCGGCATGCCAGCAAATCTGCGGTTTCATGGCTAAATCTAGCTCTTAAAGTCTCCAGATTTGCCTGCAAGGCTAGCCAAGCTAATCTTACTTTGACCACAGAGCAGCAATTGCCCGACCTGCTGACGCTTCCATATTCAAACGTCAGCTCTTGGGCGACAAAGTTGCCCTTAACATGTTTAATAAAACAGAGGGCAGAGCAGGAACGCTCTGCCCTCTTGGGTTGGTTCAAGTTTTACAATTCAGCATACTAGCTAAATTGTTCATGGACGAAAGTCCTTTGTTACTTATTTACCTTCTACAACTTCTACCAATTCTTCGATTGATTCAGTTGATGCTACTTCTTCTTCGAATGATACTTCTGCATCTTCACCTTGACGACCTTCAATAATAGCGTCAGCCATTTTCGCAGTGATCAATTTAACAGCGCGGATAGCGTCATCGTTAGCTGGGATGATAACATCGATATCATCTGGATCAGCGTTAGTATCAACCATCGCTACTACAGGGATACCAAGTTTTTTAGCTTCTTTAACAGCGATTTGCTCTTTATGTGGGTCAACAACGTACATTACGTCTGGGATACGTGGCATATCTTCGATACCGCCCAAGAATTTTTCAAGACGTGCACGTTGTTTGTTAAGAAGTGCAACTTCTTTCTTAGGAAGAACTTCGAAGACACCTTCTTCTTCCATACGTTTGATTTCTTTCAAACGAGCAATACGTTTTTGGATTGTTCCCCAGTTAGTAAGAGTTCCACCCAACCAACGGTGGTTGATGAAGTATTGACCTGAACGTGCAGCTTCTTCAGCAACTGCTTCAGCAGCTTGCTTTTTAGTACCTACGAAAAGAACAACTGCATCGTTTGCTGCTGCATCACGAATGAAATCGTAAGCTTGATCAGCCAATTTTACAGTTTGTTGCAAGTCAATAACGTGGATTCCGTTACGCTCTGTGAAGATGTATTTAGCCATCTTAGGGTTCCAGCGACGAGTTTGGTGACCAAAGTGAACACCAGCTTCGAGCAATTGTTTCATTGAAATTACTGCCATGAGTAGTTTCTCCTTTTATAATGTTTTTTCCTCTCTCAGACTTCGACTTGCAGCCCAACCTTTCGGCAACAAGACCACAATTGGTCTAAGATGAGTATTTGTTGTTAGACAACCATTATATTTTAGCAAAAGTATCTTTAAAATGCAAGCCAAGACTCGCTAATTTCTCCAGTAATTTAGCGTAATTTCTCACAACTTTTTCCAGTTTAAAATTGTCTTTTTCTCAAAACTTCGTTAAGATAATCTTATGACAACTTTTAAAACTCGTTTTTTCTACCTCATAGCTCTCGTAGCGATTATTTTCTTGGGACTGCTCTGCCGTAAAATCAGCAGCCTTCCTCTTTGGATTGGCGACTCTCTTTGGGCTGTGGCTGTCTACCTTGGTTTTCGCCTTTTTTTCATAAAAATAAAGCCAGAGGCTACCGCCCTTATCTCTCTTGGGATCTCTTTTATAGTGGAATTCTCACAACTTGTGAGCTGGGCTCCGCTAGATACTATTCGTGCCACTACTCTAGGACATCTTTTCTTGGGGCAAGGATTTTTAATTAGTGACCTTATCGCCTATACTTTTGGTATTTTTCTAATCTTTTTACTTGATAAAATGGCTCATCGAAAAGGAATTAAGGATTTTTAACCAATTTTCCCTCTTGACGAGAAAGCGATTTTAGGGTAGAATATTCTTTGTTATGGCGGTATAGCCAAGTGGTAAGGCACGGCTCTGCAAAAGCTTGATCGTCGGTTCAAATCCGTCTACCGCCTTTCAGTACCTGATTTAACAGGATTTAACCCAAAGAAAAGCCCGTAAAATCGGGCTTTTTGATTTTCTGTTGGGTTAAATTAGGTTAACTTTAAAAATAATTTTGAGCGGACAATTTTCATAGGCCAATTTTTAAAAAGGTTTATATCAAAAAACAGCAAAATCAAGGGATCCGTAAATATCTCCCCGACAAATCAACGCCTTTGGGCATGGTCTTATTGTTTTTCCTTTGGGTTACTGGTGGCAAAGAGAAAACAACTCTCTTAATACCTTCATTTTTCTATTGTAATCTAGAATAATTCTGTTACAATAATCTAAAAACTTTTTGGAGGTTGCTATGAAACCATTAGTCAAAGGAAATCATATCCGCATTGTTAGCCCATCGTCTTCTATTGAGCGTTTAGGTGGCTTTGAGGCTAATTTAGCCGCCAAAGAAAAACTAGAAGAACTGGGATTTAATCTCTCATTCTCAGAACATTATTTTGAAAATGATATCTTCTTTTCATCATCAATTGAAAGTCGCGTGGCTGATTTGGAAGCAGCCTTTGCTGATCAATCTGTTGATGCTGTTATGACCACCATTGGTGGCTTCAATTGTAACGAACTGTTACCCTACCTCAACTATGACCTCATCGCTCGTCATCCTAAAATCTTTTGTGGTTATTCTGATACGACTGCCCTACTTAATGGGATTTATGCTAAGACTGGGATGCCAACTTATATGGGGCCGAGCTATTCAAGCTTTAAAATGATTCAAGGCCAGGAATATCAAAGTAAGATGTGGCTTAATGCTGTTACTCAAAATGCCTATGAGCTTGTTCCAAGTCCTGAGTGGTCTAGCGATGCTTGGTACGACCCAAGTTTACCGCGCAGCTTTTTCCCAACTGAATGGAAGGTTTATAACCATGGCAAAGCTTCTGGAACTGCTATCGGTGGCAATATCTCTACCTTAAACCTTCTCACAGGGACTGACTATGCTCCCAAACCTGAAAAATACGTTCTCTTTCTCGAAGAAGCAGAAGACGATAACTACCTCATCATCCTCCGTCACCTCACAGCCATTTTACAGGCTTATCCAAATCCTCAAGCGGTCATCTTTGGCCGTTTCCCTAAAGAAACTGAGATGACACATGAGATTTTAATGGCCATTTTTGACAAACACCCTATCTTGAAACAGGTACCTGTGATGTATGACTTGGATTTCGCACACACCCAACCACTTTTTACCATCACTATTGGTGGAGAGGTTACTATTGATACTCAAAAACAATCAATCCAGTTTAAAACTCATTGACATAAGAAAAGACTAGCTAGTTCAGCAATGAACCATAGCTAGCCTTTTTCTTTTCCATTATTTCAAACGTTCTACATCACGCGCAATCACTAATTCTTCGTCAGTAGGAATCACAAGAACTTTCACTTTTGAGTCTGGCGTTGAAATATCGCCTGAGATACCACGAGTTTCGTTTTTCTCTGGATCAATATGCATGCCAAACCAAGACAATCCTTCGATAACATCTTGACGCATCAAAGGTCCATTCTCTCCCATACCTGCTGTAAAGACAATGGCATCTGCACCGTTCAACACAGCTAGGTATTGACCGATGAATTTCTTGATACGGTCCACAAAGACATTATAAGCCAAAACAGCATCCTTGTCCTTACGTTGAAGACCTGCTTCAATATCACGCATGTCACTGGAAATGCCAGAGACACCTAAAAGACCTGATTGTTTATTGAGCATATTCACTACTGCTGCCGCATCTTTAAGCTCTGGGTCATGCTCAACCAAGTAAGGGATAATGGCAGGGTCAATATCTCCAGAACGTGTTCCCATCATTGGTCCAGCAAGCGGTGTGAAGCCCATCGAAGTATCAACAGATTGACCATGGTAGTTAGCTGTGATAGAAACACCATTACCGATATGAGCTGTGATGAGTTTTAATTCTTCTAATGGTCGTCCAAGATATTTTGCAGCTTCATGCGCAACATAGTAGTGACTAGTCCCATGTGCCCCATACTTACGCACTTTGTAGTCTGTGTAATACTTTTGTGGAATTGGATAGAGATAGGTGTGTGGCTGCATGGTCGTATGGAAAGCCGTGTCAAATACTGCCACAGAAGTAATATCTGGTAAGATTTCTTTAAAAGCTCGAATACCTGCTGCATTGGCTGGATTATGAAGCGGTGCTAGTGCTGACAATGCTTCGATTTTCAAAAGAGCTTCTTCATCAATAAGAACAGATTCTTTGAACTCTTCGCCCCCTGCAACAACACGGTGACCAACGCCTGTAATCTCGTCATAACTCGTAATAATATTAAATTGAATCAGGTCATCAAGTAAAATTTTAACCGCTTGAATATGATCTGCAATATTCAACGTCTGCGTCTCTTTTTTACCGTCAAACTTCACCGTAACCACAGAGTCATTTAAACCGATACGTTCAATAATACCAGCAGCCAGAACCTGTTCTTCAGGCATCTGGTAGAGTTGCCATTTAAGGCTTGAACTTCCTGCGTTAATTGCAATTGTTTTTGACATTCATCCACCTCTTCGTAAACGTTTTCTTTTGTTTTCATTATATCAAAAATGCCCAGTCCTGACAACTGAGCATTTAGGGCTTATTTAGCTTTCAAGCGTTCAACATCACGCGCAATAACAAGTTCTTCATCGGTTGGAATAACCAAAACTTTGACTTTAGAGTCTACGGTCGAAATCTCACCAACTGCTCCAAAGACATTTTTTTCTGGATCAAGTTCCATACCAAACCATGTCAATCCTTCAACAACTGCTTGACGAACTGGGGCAGAATTTTCACCAACACCTGCTGTGAAAACAAGGGCATCTGCACCATTTAAAACACCGAAGTATTGTGAAATGTATTTTTTCAAACGGTCAATGTACATGTCAAAGGCAAGCGTCGCATCTTCATCACCTGCTTCGTAGCCAGCAATAATGTCACGCATGTCACTTGATTTTCCAGAAATACCAAGCAAACCAGATTCTTTGTTTAGAGCATTAACAACAGCTGCTGCATCTGCCAATTCAGGACGTTCAGCCACTAAGTAAGGGATCAAAGCAGGGTCAATATCACCTGAACGTGTTCCCATCATAGGGCCTGCAAGTGGCGTGAAGCCCATTGAGGTATCAACAGATTTTCCACCGTCAACAGCCGTGATTGAGACACCATTTCCGATGTGAGCCGTAATCACTTTCAACTCTTCAACAGGTTTGCCAAGGTACTTAGCCGCTTCTTGTGATACATAGAAGTGACTTGTACCATGTGCACCGTATTTACGCACTTGATTTTCAGTATAGTAGGCTTTTGGCACAGGGTAGCGGTAAGCTTTTGCTGGCATCGTTGTGTGGAAAGCCGTGTCAAAAACAGCAACGTTAAGCACTTCTGGCAAGACTTCTTCAAAAGCACGAATCGCTGCAACGTGAGCTGGGTTGTGAAGAGGCGCAAGTGCACTCAGTGCTTCAATCTCTAAGATTTCTTTTTCACCAATGATTGTTGATTCTTTAAAAATCTCACCACCAGCAACAACACGGTGACCAACACCAGTGATTTCATCATAGTTAGCAATGATTTCAAAGCGGATAAGATCATCTAGAAGGATTTTTACAGCTTGGTGATGATCGTGAATATCAAGTGTTTCACTTTCTTTGTTACCAGCAAATTTAACTGTTGAAACTGAATCCTTTAATCCAATACGTTCAATTAGTCCTGATGCCAAGACTTCCTCTTCTGGCATGTTATAAAGTTGCCATTTTAGGCTGGAACTTCCTGCATTGATTGCAATTGTTTTAGACATGATTTACCTCTTTACTAAATTTGCTTTTATTCTATCACATTCTTGTTCAAATTTCACATAGTCACTCCGACCATTTTTTGAATTTGGTCATAAACTCTACTATAACATCTTGATTTTGTAAATCTGTTATAGGATAGACGAAAGTTTCTCTCGGTTGACTGCTCTGCTTTTGCAAAATAAAGATAGCTTTAGACTTATCTTTTCGTCCAAAGAGGGTCTCAGGTAATGTGATAACAGCAAGGACACTAGCATAGCCGCTCAGCCATTTTTTCAAAAGAGGAGACTGAGGACTGGTTAGAAGGTCAGTTGGAGCTAAAAACAATGCTAAGCCGTCGGCTTTTAGATACTTAAGCGACTGTTCCATCAGCAGGTGGTGGGCGTAGGTGTGCTCATCCGTGGCAGCTACTGTATAGCGGCGCGCAATCTCATCATTGGGATAATAGCCAACAGGGAGGTCACTGATGATGACATCACTCTCTTTTAGAATTTGAGGGCGAACGGCATCTTCTTGGACAAAGCTGACGCTAGACCCCATGACATCTGCAATTGAGGCAGAAAGGTCAATCAGTAAATCATCCAGTTCAATCCCCATATAATCTAGGTGTTTACGGCTATTAGTCACTAACGTATGGGCAAGGTTACCCGTTCCCGAACCAATCTCAATGACATCAAGTTGTTCCTTATCTGTCAGGGTCTCCATTAAAAAGAGTAGGATAAAACCGATGCTGTCTGGTGTAAATTGATGATTTGCCTGCAACACTTCAGTTTGCCCAGCCTTGATAAAGATAAATTGGAAGGCACGGCGCCATTCTTCCTGTGTGAGGTCAAGTGCTTTTAACGTCTCATTATTTTGAGCAACCGTCTCAGTTGCCCCTTCAGCACCAAGATAAAAACTATTTTGCTCAATCAAAGCGTCATAGATATTGGTTCTAAGGTCATTCTCAATCAGTTGGATGTTTTCTAAAATCAGCTCATAGGCTGTTTCAATCTTTTCAAAATTCATGGTTCTATGATACCAAAAAAGCCAGAGATTGACAAAATCTCTCGCTTTATTTCTCCACGGTATCAGCTTTTTCTGCTGGTCACTCGGATTTATGTTCTGAAGCGCTACTTTCTTCTATTGAGATATCTTTTGTGGCACTCTCTTCAGATTTTCTCCTTCTCTCATCTTCTGTTTTTACAAAATCGTATTGGTAAACGTAGCCGTCTGGTAGTGTCACAGAGATGGTCAGTTTTTCTCCTCTACGCTTCCAGGTACTACGTCCTTGATTAAAGGTTAATGCACCGCTTTTCTCATCAGCATCATCCACGGTCAATTGAGCGATGAGGTAGGCTTTGGCAGCCGATAGTTGAACATGATTCTGGCGTTCTGCTGCCTGCACTCGGCCAAGATAAAACTGCAAAAGTAGAGCAAAGATAGCTGACATTAACAGGGCGTAGAGGAGTACCCCTGCCCTAACTTTCTTTTTCAAAAGCATAGACAAAACTCCTCTCTAAGCCATCTGTGAATGTCATATCAATCGTTACCAGATTACCATTTTGGGACATAGCAGAGCTTTCAATGCCAAAAATCATGGGCTGATACCCTCGACCATCTGCATTGGTTTTCCTGAAATCCCCTTTTTGAGATAGCCCGAATGCTAATTTTTGCCCTCCTTTAAATAGGTAGAGTTTGTTGTTTTCAAGTTTGATAAGTTTTGTCCCTTCAAATTCTGCCTGTAATTGCTGGCAAAAGAGCAACCAATCTTCTTGTCGATTATCTGACAAATAATGCACCTGACTAGACAACACCTGCGTCAAGCCTTGATAAACTTGCACAGACCCAATAATGACTAATAAGGAAACCAAGCATTCTAGGAGCGTAAAAGCAGGTAACTTAATGTTTCTCAAGACAAATAACCTCTTTTCCATTTTCTGTCACCAAAATCCCTGCCTCTGTTCTTGTCACGTCTACAGATACCCCATTAAGGGTTAAATGAGACTGTTTGGCCTGCACCGCCATTGTCGCTACCATTAAAAACCTCTTGCTCATGAAGTCTCTTAACGAGGTGCTCATGATTGCGGTTAATCTGATTGAGAACCAAAGCCACAATGGTAACAAGCACTCCCAAAGCAATCAAACTTTCAAGTAAAATATAGGCTTTAAGTTGTTGATTTTTGATATTTACCACTCCCTAGATACAACTGATAGGTGATTGTCTCATCCTCAGTTACAAAATTTATCTTGGCTAAGCTATTATTGCCGCCTTTGGTATCAAACTCTAGAATTTTTTCTTCTAAAAGGCTGACGCTTTTAGGCAGAGAGAGTTTGGTTATACCATTACTAATCTCTTGTGAGGTAACAGTCAACTGCAAGTCACTTTTTTGCGCCGCAGCTAACTGTTGACTATCACGATAGATATTTTCAAAAGAGAGGAAGAAAAGCTTTTCTTCCACATCTTGAAAAATGCCTTGCACAGAACCCGAAAGAGAGATGGCTAAAAAACTGATAATAAAAAGGCTAATAAGGCTTTCAATTAAGGATACTAAAATTCCTAGTTTCTGACACAGACCTTACATGAGCCTCAATCTCCTTGCTACGCTTTAGCAACTCACAGGATAGCTGGTAGTTATCTAGTTCCTCATCTGCCAGGACTAACTGCCATAGCTTGTAAAACTGCCCTCTGTACTTGATGCAGACTCTGCACCAGTGCTCTACGCCATAGCTAGAGTACTCAATGCGGTCAAGTTTGATACGTTTGATTTTTGTCATTTTATTTCCTCCTTACCTAGATATTCGTAAAAAGTCACAAAAAATGCAAAAAAGCCCCTAGGTTGTTACACCTAAGGGCTTTCTGTGTCTTATCTTAAACTGGTTTTTTTGAAAGTGTGTAGGTAACTCCATTGATAGAAATTTCAATCCCCTCAATGTTGACCTCAATCTTGTCTGTGCTACCGACATCTGTGACGGTAGCAGTATCATACTTGGCTAGTGATCCATTTTCAGCCTCAATGGCTTTCAGACGGCTTGACATACCTACCAGGTAATTATCATAGCCTGTAGCAGCGTAGTCATAGACTGCACCGCCTGTCTTAAACATGCCTTTGATAGCCTCGCTAAAGGTTTTGGCTCCTGAAACCTTGTAGCTACCTCCTGAGCGTAGCAGGTAGAACCAATCTGTAAGAAAGTCATCTACAGAGGCATAGTGCATATAATGTCCACCCTCATTAGCTGGTCTTGCTGTTCCTTGGGTGACAGTCACACCACTTGGACGCTCTCTTTTGCCAGTCCATGTCATGCCTCCCCAGTTGTTATCTGCCTTACCTACGGCTGAGGTACCCCAAAGCCCCTCAAAGTGTAGAACGGTAATAGCGTAGCTAGGTAGGATATTGTGTTCCTTACACTTAGCAAGGATAACATCAAGGACAGATTTTTTCAGGATTGCACCGTTAAAGGACAAGTCACCATCTTCTTTAGTGATTTTGGTATCTGTCGCTTTCTTGGGTTCCGTGGTGGAATTTACCACCTCACTTTTTGGAGCGTCTGAGGGTGTTTTAGGGGTATTTCCTGATGTGCTAGCTTTCAGGATTTCAGTTACACGTTTTTGGACTGCGTCATAGTCAGGACCAAGGGATTTTTTACGGTCTTCACCGTTGCCATGTTTCCCCTGGATCACTTCTTGAGCCAGTTGGTCAACAGTCTTTTTAGATGCCGTAGCTTTGCCATTGATGACTGCCATGACAGCCTCATATTGATTACCAAGAGCTGCCTTGCGTGCCTCTCCATTGCCGTATTTACCTGCCAAGGTTTCTTTAACCAAAGTATCAAGGTTTTTTCCTTGGGTAGAAGCTCCGCTTTTTAACCTATAAGCATACCAATACATCCAACCGCTTGCGGCTGCCGTTTGGTTATAGTCATTTATTGTAATGCCGTTGTTAGCATAATTGCAGTGAATAATGTTATCAGGATCAATAAAGATACCAGTATGGCCACCAGCACCGCTAGACTGGCCACGGCGCCCCCATATAAAGACATCACCACGTTTTGCATCCCAAGCAGTATTTTCAGCAATTAATTCATAACCATTTTTGATCAGCCAGTCGTGCTCATACTCAGTATTGACTGCCCAACCAGCAGAGATAGCCCCTGTTGACATCAGAGCATAGTAAACAGAGCTAGAGCAGTCATAAGACCCTGGACCGTTGCGGTAGTCCATTGAGTAGGTCACTTTGCCAGCTCGTGCTGACATCCAGGCAATAGCTGCCTCAATATTTACTGTCATTGTCTTCCTCCTTTAGGAATAATTCAATAAAAGGGGAAAGCATGAGGAGCAAAAAAGAAAGAGGCACTAATGATAATACCCCTGTAATTATCAAAATGATTTTTCCTAATTTCCTCATGCTATATCTCCTATTTAGGCTCGTGATAGCCTAGTGCTTGCTCACTATCTGATACCCCTGCTGTTGTAGGGTCTGAAACAATCCCAAGCAAAACAAGCAAGGTAAGAGCTGTGTTAGCTACATCATTGATGTTGTCAGGCAATTTAAACCCCATCTGTTGAGCTAACAAGATAACTGTAGCAATAATTGCAGCAAGCGTAGCCTTGTTCTTAAAGCGTAGTTTCCAGTTAATTTTCATGATTGGTCTCCTTTCTCAAATTCATCAATTCGGTTGTTCATTCGTACCATTTCTTTCTGGATGTCACCTACCGTGTGAGTAATTGTACTTAGCTCCTCGGTTGTTTTTTCCAGATGTGTCATCAAACGTTCTTCTCGCTTATTACTGTCAGCTTTAGATTGCTCGTGGAAATCCATCAGCTTCTTTTCTCGCTTGTCAGACGTTCGGACAAGATACCCAGCGGCGACTACAAAGAGGATAATAAAAAGGATTTCCCAAGTGAATTGACTTTCAGCGATTTTTCTTGCTTCGTCAAACGGCATAGGCTACTCCTCTTTGTCAGTCGTTTCAGTTCCTACGCTTGATACTTCTACGAGCGCACGCACTTTCTCGCGGAATTTTTTAGGTACTTGCTCAAGTGTAATCCATCCAAGCTCTACTTGCATTGCAAAATAATTAATCATCATTGTTGTTCCTCCAATATAAAAATTTTTAATTTTATTCAATAGTTTCTTCATCTTCGACATCCCCCATCATACCAACGATGAGTTCGTTAATAGTGCCTGTTGTGACCTTGATAAGCTCTTCGACTTTTGTAAATTGAGTCTCCGAGCGCTCAATGGCATCATCAATTTGTGCTAATTTAGCAGCGGTAAACTCAAGTTGCTCCTGCATTGCTTGACGTAGCTTCTGGCCTTCTTTGATATTTAACTCAATCTCATCAATTTTAACGACTGATTCAGCCATAGCACGCTCTGCATACTCGCTTTTAAAGTGCGCCTCACGAGCCAACTCGACAAGCTCTTGCTCTGATTTATCCCGTTGGTCACCAATCGTGCGCTCTGTGTATGTAGCATATGAGCCAGTCGTTGACGCAATCGTAATGTCCGTATGCGACACTTTACCTTCGTCGTCATAGACCGGGTATTTCCCTACGACGTTCCACGCTCTCATTCTGTTACCTCCTCGTTTTTTGGTTGTGTTTGTTGGTCAAGCAGAGCTTCCAACTCTGCGGCTTTCTGAGCAAGCTCTTGATTGACTTGCTGTTGTTGCGCTAGTTGCGCTGTTAACGTCGCTTTATCCAAGCTTAATTGCGCTATCTCAAGCGCTAAGTTTGATTTAATTTGTTCGTCCATAGTGTCTCCTTAATCAAAAAAGCCTACTCCAGAAACATCATCAGTAAAGTGAGTTTCTCTGCCGAATGCTCCTGCTCTGTGCAGTTTATTCATGTTGTGGATAAGTTTGTCAAGTATCCCTAAAAGGTTATAATCTCTCGTCATAGCAGCTGCTTGGAATACCATTTTTTTGGAGTTTTTTGCGTGTTTAAAATAGATATAATCTCCATAAATCTCGACATAATCTGACATGTCATTATCTCGATTAGCAACTATACCAGCAAATCTAGCAGTATCAATTGTTTGCGATGCATTTCCAGACGTCGCACCTACTATTACATTGACACCGCCACCTGTAGAGTCTTCGATTTTTAAAAATCCAGTATTTGCACCTCTTGTACGATGAATTGTATTATAAACAGAATTAAAAGCGATAGACGCATTTGCTTTGAAAGTTATATTAGCTTCATTAAGATTGATTTGCATCGCTTCGTTTTTAGCAGTAATCACTTTACCTTTCATCCAATCGATCATCGCAGTCTCAATTTTTGCTTTAATAAAGTTTGCGTCTAAACCGACAATCTTGCTTGCGTTAAGATTGATAACATTGACTCTGCTTGCATCAAGCGTACCTGCTGTAATCTTAGCAGCATCTAAGCTAGCAATCTTAGCAGAGGTGATAACACCGTCTTGTATGTACGTCGTACCAGTGATTTGCACTAGTTTACCGTCAATCTTGACTGAGCCATCTTTATTGAGATTTAGCTGATTAAGCACAGTACCAGCGCTAGTCAGATTTTTAACCGCCCAAGAGCCTGCAAGTTGGCTCATTTGGGTTTCCGCCGCTAACTGCATGGCAGACGTGCTGTCCACAAAACTAGTCGGTGGCACGTCGCCTCTTACGATAGATATTTGACCAATAGCTACTGTCCCGTTTTTACGTATCCAAACGTGCAAGCCATAGTCGTCTGTCGTTGTGGTTGTTTTAGAGACAGTAACAGTACCAGTAAATATTTGCGATGACCCTGTTTGGGTCAACCTGATAGGAAAAACTGCAATCTTATCAGTACCGTTTTTTATCTCAATTCCCACGATGTCGTCTGGTAAAACGTCCACCCAAAGATTAACTCGATAACTTAATTTTTCGCCTGCTGTAAAGCTTTGGGTGTGTAGCGGTACCTGGAATCCTTTCCATTTTGGCGAAGACAAACCTGTCTGCGTAATACGCAAGAGTTTATAACTGCTTGTACCTGTTAGTGCAAGAGTTGAATTAGATGTTCTAGCTTTATATTTCGAAAAATTTGTCGGGTCGTAAACTAAATTTTGACCGTCTGACAGACTTGATACACGACTTACAAGGCCTTTGGCCGTCTCAATCGCTTGATAAATGTCACCACCAGCCACAATCGACCGCTCAAACTTACTAGCCGACTGAATAGCCTGTGAAATCGCACTCCCATCACCAATCACACGCTTGTGAGCATCTACGGTGTCTTTGACTGTGTTAAAAGCAGTGACTACCGATAGCTCTTTTACCGATGGGCTCCAAGGTTGCTCAAGACGACCCTCAAGTAATTGATAACCTGCAACGCTAAAACCTCCGACGTCACTAGCCAGAATCGCAAATCTCGCTCTGATTTTGCCTGAGCGCGTTGGTACAAAATGCAATGTAAACCGTTTAAAATCAGTACCAACATCATCAATATGGTGGTTACGACGAGTTGTACTTGTGATATCGTCACCACCAAAATTATAGAGGTAAAAGTAAACAGTCCCTGTTGTCTCTTTGGCGACATACGCGCTAAAAATGTACTCTTTACCAGCCTCGACTTGCCAGGTTAACGTCGGTGATGCTTTGTTACCACTTTGCCAAGTCAACACATCCGCTCCTGCGACAGTACGACCGTCTAGTCGCCAATTGCCATCAATCCAAAAGTGAGACCCGCTAAAATCCTTTGTCCCGTCTACGAGATTGACGCTTGTTGACGTTGGTATCAGTGCTTTTGTCTCGGTGATAGAGCGCTCAAAACTGCCTGCTGTCTCTGTGACCTTATTTTCAAGCACTGTTGAGGTCACATAAGGCTGTAACGCTGATGATGTGATATAGCCACGACCTGTGATGTTACTGTCGACTTGCGCTTTGGTCTGATAGCCCTTGCCAGATATGGCCTGCTCAACCTGCGTGCTAGTCAATCGTTTGGAAATTTCGTCAGCATGTTGCTCTACTGATGTTTCTAGCGTTGATAGTCGTCCTGTCGCAGTGTTAAAGTCTGTCTTAGTCACAAGACTGGCAATCTTGTCAGTCGCAACTTTTAACTCTGCTTTCGCTTGAGTAATTGATTGAGCGTTAGCCTGTGCTTTTGCCAATGCGTCACTAGCTGTTGATTTGACGTTATCTACTAGCGTTTTTTCTGCTTTGAGTGCAATCTGTCCTGTGTGCTGAGCAATCAGCGTTTCGGCATTTGTCAAACGACCCGTCGCAGTATCAAAATCACGTTGAGAGACTTTGCTTGACACATCGTTTATCAGTTGTCTGATGCTAGTCTCAGCAGTCGTTACTTTACCCTCAGTCTGAGATAAACGTGTTGATAGTTGCTCTTGGCCTTGTGCTGTTTGGGTGATGAGCGTCTTAGCATTTATCAGTTTGTCCTGTAGCTCTTCTGGCGCTACGCTGTGCGCTGTGGCAATCTCTCCTATTTCCAGCTTTAATTTATCAATATACAAGATACTGTTTGTCGTGAAATTGTATCCATAAACATAAAAAAGGACACTTTTGCCAAAGTCGCATGTAAATTTATCAAATGGTACTTTAACATTAACACGTTGCCATTTGTTAAACGAGTCTACAATTAGATTAAATTGCCCTGCGTGGAATTTTCTTGTTCCTGATTTGTCATAGTAGTATAATCCACCGAAGATTTTTGTGCCTGCACCAGTTGCAAAAACATCGACCGAAAACATAAAATTATCAGTCGTTTGAGGTATTCGACTAGTTATATTCTGAGAAAAACCTTTCCAATTTCGTTGGCCATTACTTTCATTGAAAACTCCTACAGATTGTCGCTCTGCTCCATCTCCAACATAAGCATGATAGCTTGTTGCAGGATTAGAGATACCACCATTGTATGTATTCCAGTTTTTTGCGCTTTTATCGTAAGCCTGACCGCCAACAACAAACGCAGTAGTTGTTGCTGTCTGCTCAAACGAGCTATTAAGCAATAAGTTAACTCCACCAAATTCCTTTGGTATTAAGCCTTTTGTCTCGCTAATCTCAGTCGTGATACGATTACCTAACTGAGTAATTGAGCTTTCAGCAGTCGTCAAGCGTTGTTTTGCTTGGTCAAAATCACTTGTTTTGACACGGCTTGCGATTTCCCCAGCCTGGACTTGCAAGGTGGATTCAGCGGATGAGACACGACCGGTCAGTGTGTCAACTGTTGCTCTTGTGGCAAGTAGCTTGATGTTTTCCTTTGTCTGCGTAAGCTCTGTTGATACCCCATCAATCTGACCTGCTAAGAGACTTTTGGTCAACTCGATTAACCTGTTAGCCTCTGCCACTGCTTGACTTTTAGCTGTGGCCAGTTTACCTTCTGTCGCCTGTCTCTCAGCTATATCTAAGCGTTGCGCCTCTGCTATTGCCTCAGACTTGTACTGCAAAGCTTTAGTCAAGGCATTAGCTGCGTCCGATTTAGCTTGCGTGCCAATTTGTTGCGCTTGCTGGGCTAGCGTCTTTGCGTCTGTCGCTTGTGCACGGATGTCGGAGACTTGTCGGTCATGCTCAGCGCTGCTTGCTTCGATTTGGGCAGTGACTTGAGCAATTTCTTTCGCAATTCTATCACGCAAGGCTTCGCTGTCATAGGTCCTCAAGATTTCTTCCCAGACTTCTCCTGTCCATCTGAGCATAATCTTATGACCTTCGTGCTCAGAGTCGGGCTTGTACCAAATGTCATTGATAATGACCTTCCCTGGGTATTTCTTGCTAGGGTCTTCAGCGCCATACCAGTTATTGTTAAAACCATCAGCACTTGGCAGAAAGTCTGGGAGGTTTTGCACAAAGTTCGAGAACTCGTTGGCCACAAAGTTATCAATAGCCTTGTCAGCAATGATCTGAGCTTTTGCCTCATTGCTTTCTCCTACTCTGTCCCCAAGCTTGATGTCGCTTGACTGATTGTTGAGGCGGTTGAATGTAATTTCAAAAATACGGGTGTCATAGTCCAGTTTTTTGTCGTGGCGAACCACTCGGATAGTGTCTCCGACCTTCACGCCTCGTAGATAGACACTTGATGTCTTCAAGGTCAGTTGTGGCCGTGCTGTATCAATCAGGGTCTTATAGGTTCGTTCTGCTAAAATCTCTGGGTCTTCCTCTTCAGGAAATTCCACAAATCCGATTTTGGGACGCATTGAACCGTCAGCGTTTTTGATACCGTACAACTTCGTCATTGCAGGTAGTTCAAGATACTTCTGCCCCTTTGGTTTATTGACTGGTTTTCCTTTAGCTGTTGACCAGACTACATCCTCAAAAGTGATTTTACGTCCGTAACCGTCTGATTGTTGCATCGCTTGTGTTGTTTTGTTTTCGCTCGATGAACGTTCTGCTATATCCCCCGCAGAGCTGACTTGCACACCTTTACCACGTCCTACAAGAGCTGTAAAAATGTTTGTTCTTTCAATTTCTTGGATGATTTGTAGAGCGTTATGGCCGTAAACCACTCGCTTACCGATGGCTTGACCGATTTTTTTCTTAAAATCAATGTAACGGGCACCGATTTGGTTGCCGTTCATCTCAACGAAAAATTGCATTTCCAGGTCCCAGACTTCGCATACCTTTTTCAGTGCGTCAAAGGTTGAAACATAATAAAAATTGGTGCTGTGTGGAGTTGTTTCGCCAATAAATCGAACTTGCCAATTTGTATCTTTTAGCAAATCATTGATGACCTCTCTGGCAAAAGCATTTTGAGGTCGTTTGTCATAAACAACCGTTTTTCTAAGCTCCTCGATACCAGACTGGACACCGATTAATGATGTCAGATTATCAGAAGTCTTCTGAGCAACGTAAAAATAATGAAAAGTGTGAGCATCTTCTATGGTCTGTATGGCCATGTACTCCACTTTTTCCAGTTCGTCAGCGTTTAAAGCTTTCATCTCGACAGTCAACCTGTCAGAAACATAGCGCTCACTGGTTAGAGTATACTTCTGGAGAGCTGTCTTGATAGCAGGTTTATTGACAATTTTAAAGAGTTTCTCGTCTTTATCAAATAAATAAATCACGCTCGTTCGTCCCTCCAAACTACTTTTTTTACCGTGGCGTTTTTGGCTGTAATAGTATCACCATTTCGGACAGTGAATTGTTCCAGCGGACTGAATCGCTCTAGCTCGCTGAGAATATTCCTGCCGTTGTAGGTAGCGGTCACTTCTTCGACTCCAAAAGTCACCACAATGTCTTTTCCTGCTGTATATGATCCTGAAAAAGATAAAATCTTTGTGCTGTTGATAATCTGTACCTGGCTAACCGTCCCAGTCGGTGTGACTGTGATTGATTCAGGTAAGACTTCCGAGGCATCTGATAAAGAAACAAGCCCAGTTGAGTTCTGGGCTGATTTTTTCTTATATCCGTCTGGTACTAGCAGGGTGAACTTGCTGACAATGGAAAGTGATTTTTCCTCAATATCATCAGCGCCACTGAAATAACCGTAATAGGTGTAACCAGGTTCATCCTTAAATGTGATTTCAAGATAACCACTACTAGCATGAGTCCGCAAAATCTTGTTCAGTTTTGCAAATTTATCCCGCATTTCAGCACTGTTTTTTGCTTCAAGTTGGTACTTGATTTCTAAAGTGCGCTCATCATCTGAAATATCTTCCACCCAAACACCACGACGACCAGGTACAGAGGTGGTCTTGACACTCTGCCCAACAATGCCTCTACCCGTCACCGTCAAATGGCGGTACCCCTCAACCAAGTGGTTAAGAGGTGTACCGTTAATCGACATATTATCTACAGGTTCAACAGGAGCACGAATACCCTGTGAAACTGTTGTATCTACAAATGTATACATAAGAATCCTTTCTAATAATCACTTAAAATTAATTCCAAATCTTGCATTTCTGTGATGTCTTCGGTAAATGTTCTAAAGCTATGATTACCAAGCGTTAAATTAAAGTGAGCCGCTTCCTTAGTTTGGTTTAGCTCGTAAGTTGCCGACAAGCTACCAGAAACGTTGTTGGTGAATCTGCTTTGGAGTGCGTTGGACATACTAGCTACACGGCTACTAGCATCTTCAAAGCCTGCTCTGATAGAGCCAGCCATGCCTGAAACTGTGTCTTGAACATTTCCAAAACCAGTCTCTAAACCACCGTTTAAACCACCCATGATAGCTTTACCAGCTGGAATCAAGAGTTTTTTATCGTAAGAGATAGGACCTTTGTGCGCTTTAATCCAACCAGCAATACCACCTACAAAATTTTGAACAGCTCCCCATGCAGCTTTCAAACCGCCTAAAAATCCGTCCATGATTGCTCTACCAGCTCCTGATAAATCAATGTTTCCAAGGCCATTTAAAATATTTTTAACTCCAGAAATGGCGCTACTAACACCAGATTTCATGGCGTTCATTGCGTTAACAAAAGCTGACTTCATAGCATTTCCGACATTTGTAACAATGTTTTTGGCTGCATTGATGTTATTTGTAATAACAGACTTGATTCCATTCCAGACGCTTGTGATTACAGATTTGATAGTGTTCATCACTGTTGTGATAACTGTCTTGATACCGTTAATCAATGTAGTTATAACAGACTTGATTCCATTCCAGACAGTTTGAGCTACTCCTTTGATAGCTTCCCAAGCGCCTTGCCAGTCGCCTTTTATCAAAGCTGTAGCTGTCTTGATGATACCTGCAATGACATTTAATGCAGTTGATATAACCGTGGAAATGACATTCCACACAGTAGAAACAATAGTCTTAATGACGTTCCATATCGTACTCCATACCGTTTGAATAACGGTTAAGCCTGTTGAAATGACGGTTTTGATATTTGCTAAAATCGTTGAGATAACAACCTTAATATTCTCCCAAGTAGTTGACATAATTGGTTGCAATACAGCCCAAGCAACGTTCCAGATACTTTGCAATACCGACATACCTGTCTGAATTATAGTCGTAACTACGCTGATAGCTCCAGAAATCACCGCTTTAATAGCTTCCCAAGCCACCGAAATAACTGGGGCTAATGTATTCCAAGCCACAGTAGCAACTTGAATAATGCCATTCCATAGCGCTGACATGAACTCCTTGAATGAATTCCAAATAGATTTTAAAGCCTCAACGATTGGGGCGATTCCTTCTGTGAGCCCATTCCACGCAGTAATTGCGGTACTCTTAATACCTTCCCAGAGAGTTGTAAAGAATTCTACTAAAGCATTCCAAACATTTTTCACACCTTCGATAATGGGTATTAGTCCTTCTGTGAAACCGTTCCATGAGTTTGTAGCAGTCGTTTTTATGTTTGTCCATAAAGTTGTAAACCATTCAACGAGTGTATTCCAAATCGTCTTAATTCCTTCGACAACTGGCGAGATAAACTCTAAAAATCCATTCCACGCCGTGCTTGCCGTTGACTTAATGGACTCCCAAAGCGTACCAAACCATTCTACCGCACTATTCCAAGCCGCTTTTATACCTTCCCAAGCTTGAGAGGCTACATCTTTGATACCATTCCAAATTGAAATGCAGGCGCTTCTAAATGCTTCTGACTTGTTCCACAAAAGAACTAACGCAGCAACTACCCCAGCAATACCCAAAACTATCCATCCGATAGGGGTTGCTGTAAAAGCAGCACTAAGCGCAGTCCAAGCTCCAGAGAAAGCACTAGCTATCGCAGAACCTGCTGCGGTAGAAGTAAAGAATCCAGAAATTGCAGTTCCTGCAGTCGAAGCCCAGCCTCCGATTTTACTGAAAATGTTTAATCCACCTAAAGCCCCTTTAGCAATTATAGAGCTATCAGCCATAAAAGTGAGAGCCGATGCTGCCGATTTAGAACCTTTAGCCATCCCGATCAACGCACTACCGACATTTTTAGCGTTTTTCAAGCCAGATATACCTTTTTTAGCTAAATCAAACGAACCTTTGACACCCTTAGCAATATGACCAGCGTTCATCATTGCGCCACCTACTCCAGTAAGAGCTGGCCCCACAACTGGCATTAGCCCAACAAAGCCTCTAGTCACTTTAGCCAAAGCGCTATCTGATTCTGTAGCCCATTCTAAAATACCAGAACCGCTATCAAGAAGCCCTCCAGTTATCTTAGATTGGCTTTGACTAGCTTTGTAACTCAGTGATTCCCAAGAACCTCCTAATTGTTCAATTTTAGAGCCTACGTTTTGTTGCATGTCATTAGCTGAATTTTTGAGGAATCCCACTGCTTTGTCATGAGAGCCCGATGCTTTATCTAATTCTGCGCTATATTTAGCCCACTTAGAACTTGCATCATCAGTACCTTTTCCAATTGAATCCAACAACGGTCGCATAGCTTGCAAACCTGCTGTATTAAACATCGCTTTTAAAGCTGCGGTTTTCTGCGATTCACTCATCCCATCAGTAGCTTTAGCCACTTCTTCAAGGATTTGCGGAAAAGGCTTCATGTTCCCTTGTGCATCAGTAAAACTAATACCTAATCTATCAGCCATCTTTGCCGCTTTTTTAGTTGGAGCTTGCATCATCAAAAGAGCATGATTCAAGTCTTGGGCAGCCTGTGCCGAACTCATACCGGTATTAGTCAAAAGACCTATAGCGGTAGAAGTATCTGCTAAACCAATTCCGGAAGCTGATGCAGTAGGACCAATTGTCGCTAAGGCTTGTTGCATTGACTCTATCGAAGCGTTAGACAGGTTGGCCGACTTAGTAAGGATACCCGCCGCTTGTTGAGGGCTTTCTAGACTAGAACCCCAAACTGTCATAGCTTGTTGAACCACCCCTGCTGTTGTCCGCAAATCAGAACCTGCTGCAACCGAAGCTTGAGCAACCGCTGGGAAAATTTTCTTTAAATCTCCCACACTTGCACCATTCTGAGCCATCTCAATCATGGCATAGGCTGCATCGTTAGCAGAAATAGGCAAATCTCTACCCATTTTCATAGCAACTGCTGATAAACCTTCCATGTCACCTTTTAGTGATTGTCCGCTTGATCCTGCTACTACTGCAGCCTTGTTTATTGCTGATTCAAAATCACCGTAACTGTTTAAAGTTTTTACACCTACTGCTGTAATTGCTGCACCAGCTACCGCCATCGGCTTCCCGACCGCTTCCATAGCTCCAGTAACTTTCTGTCCAAAGGTTTTCCCTTGGTTTTCCGTAGCCTGCAACTGCCTTTGAACATCTTTCAAAACGCTTGTCATCGACCTGTCGACCGCTGTCAATATCGCTTCAACTGAGTAACTTTCTGCCATCTATTTACCTCCTTTCCTTTAAAGATTTGCTATTTTAAGGAGTTCAATATCTTCTTTTGAAAGCTGATGTTTTTTAACTTTTTTCTCTTTTGATTTATAAAAGTCGTTATACTGTCTATATTGCGGAGTTTTACCATCTCTCTTAACGGACTCAACTTGACGATTCAACCAAGCTAAGCGGTGTATTTGCTCGTTTTCGTCTTCTTTTCTCAGCAATACTCCAGTCATCAACAATTCATATTCATAAAGTGTCAATTGACCAATTTCATCAATATTTGTCATATTGAGATAACGAACACAGTCAACAACAATCCTTTCATACGTTTCAATAGATGATAGATTATCTTCTATGCCTCCAGCTTGCTGTCCAGGTCTTTCATTGCTAACTTACCCGCGTTTGATTTCCTCAATTCTGCAATTGTTTCATCAAACAGCGCTTCAATATCTTCATGATCTTCAACAAATTCTTTCACATCGTTAAACGACGGTCTTGGACTTTGTTTGATTGTTCCCATATACAAAACATCTGTCAAAGAAGCGATATTGTAACCAAGTAATTCTGGGATTTTTGCAGATAGAGAAAAACCGAATTTCAACCCATTTTGTTCTACTGGATGCATTTCGTCCAAAGCACGAACAAAGTCCACGCCGAATTTAACGTTATAATCTTTATCTTTAATTGTTAATTGCATTGTTTTACTCCTTAAATCTCAAAAAATAAAAAGGGCTTAATAGCCCTTAGTGTTAACGTTGTGAACTTACGTCAGTAGTTTCTGTGGTGACTGAACCCGCTGTAGTATCAGCAAATTTATATTGAACCACTTCCGCTTGGCCCTCTGTCAATGTAGCTTCACCTTTAGCGCCAACACCGTTGATACCGAATTCCATTTCAAGCTCAACTAAATCTTCTGAGTTTTTAGTTTTGTTGAACGAAGTGAGATACCCTTGGTAATAGGTTGCTGAGAATTTGCCGTTTTTCTGTTTAGCGCCTTTTTCGATTTCCCAGATTTCTACAAGGTCACCGTTATCCATAGCCTTTTCAAGTTCTTCAACTAATGGATCAGATTCAGCCATAATTGAAGTTGCTGATAAGGTTACTTCTAGACCTCCAAGAGATTGCAGAAGTCCATCTTTTGTTTGTTGGGTATTTGTATCACGGCTTTTTTCTGTTGAATGTTCAGTTTGAAAAGCTAACTTAGCAGCTGCTTTACTTGCAGCAGTCTTTAATACACGGAATAACAGGATTGAATCAATCCCTTTTTTTGCTGTTGGCATGGTTGCCCTCCTTTTTAAAGTAATGTAAATACCAATCGAATCCGCCCACGCTTGAGAGGAATAACTGCGGTATTATCGTCAAATAGTGATATATTTGATTGATTAGGTTTAAGCATTAAACGATATCCACTCGCTTCGTTGATAGTCATTGCCTGTGAAAAAATAGCAGATGCCATATCTGACACCTGCTTTCTTTTCTTTTGCAATCCCCAAATCGATAAAACGAGTTCAATATCCCCTTTAATATCTGTCTTATTTGTTTTAAAAGACGTTGTTGTATCTTCAAATTCAACAAATGGATAAGGTGCATTGTCGTCTGGTTTATAATCATAAACGGTATAACCCAAAGCTAGTGTGCGCTTGAAAACCTCATCAAATATTGCTTGTTCTCTAGTTTTCATTTCACTAGGTCGCTCATATCTTTCTTAAATTGATTTACTTGGTCCATGTAAGCAGGCCCTATAAACGGTTGCGCTGACATCTTACGAGTTCCTAACTCAACGTAAGCAGCGTATTCTGTGCCTGGCATAACACGATATTTAAATCTGCCCAACTTACCACTTGAAAACGAGATAGACCGTTTTGTCGCTCCAGTTGGTTTGACAAACCGCTTCTTTTTGCCCCAGCCTTCATAGTGCCCACGAAAGTTTTCAGCGTTTCTAATTGCTTTTTTCTGCATAGCCACACCGTTATCTTCAATGATTCTTTCAACTTCCTTGAGTTGGATAGCTTTTAGTAACTTAGCTTGTAATTTATCCAGTCCGTTGAACTCAACCTTTATTCTGTTAACCAAGGCTATCATCCCCTTCCAGATAAAAGACTGTATCAGACTGCTTTTCAGCGGTGACTTTGTAAGGTTTGCCTTTGTACAAGATTTTCGAAAAAACAAAAGACGGCTTTCTTTTCAGAAATACCGTCTTTGTATCTTTTTTAAATTCGCCGTAAACAAGTTTTTGCCGATCTAAACTCATATCCATTACATAAGCCGGCACTCTCAAAGATTGTTCATCTTTGCCTACATACTCGCCCAAATCGGGGTCGTAACGCTCTTTTGTGACTGCGACCAAGTCAACTCTGTCTGCAAATCTCATAAGACAAAAATCCTGCCTTTCTGAGATTGCCCAGATTGACCAAAAGCCTTTTGGAGCATGTCGTCATAAGGTAAAAACTCATTCTTGTTTTCGTAATAAGAAACAGAGTGACCTTCCACACTTTCTGATGACGCACCTTCTGAGCCACGTCTATTAAAGCGTTTAATAACGCAATCTTCAAAGATAAAAGAATAGGCGTCATCTATTTCAGACACGCCGTATTCTGCTTTGAAATGCTTGATTACACGCTGTAAAAGCATATCTAATAAGTCATCTTGCAATATATCGTCGATATCTAAATCTAGTTTAACATTGTCAATTACTGCCCGTTCGTCCAGTTGCGTCATGTAACGCCTCCTGACTATTCAGCGTCAGCTGCTGCATCTGCTTTTTCAAGAAGTTTGATAAAAGTAGCTGGTTTTGAAGTTTCTTTAAATTCGATACCACGCTCAGTTAGCAATTCTTTCAATTCATCTGCCGACAAACCTGCATATTTCGAAACTACCTTCTCGCCTTCCAAAAAGCCTTTTTCGACTAATTCTGTTTCTCGGTCGCCTTCGTACTCGTCACCAATCACATAAATAACCTGTGTTTCCTTATCACGGAAACCTGCGATAACTTTAGCCATGATCTACCTCCTAGATTTCTGGTGTCGTAGAAAACATATAGCAATCATCCAAGTTTTCAAACGATGGCAATGCAATCATAGATACTTTTGTTTCAACGTTTACTGGGTCTGTGTGCTTAGTTGTAGTGATTGCGATACCTTCATCGACAATCTTAACAAATGCACCAGTATTACCGCCCATCAAGTCGCTTTCTTCTGGTGTTGTACCAAAGACTGTGCGACCAAGAGCTGAGTTAGGTGCAAGCGTTACACGCGCGTCTGGGAAGTATTTCTTAACTTTGCCGTCTGCGTCCTTGTAAGTACCAGATTTAACAACAATCTTCACGCCATAATTATCAGCGATGTAATCTTTCAATTCTTGGGCGGTTACGCCGACACCGTTAGGCGCAAGAGGTTTGATAACTGTTGCTGTTGATTTAGCGTTTTTAAGCTGTGCAAATGTCACAGAGTTCATATAAGCGACTTCTGCTTTACCGCCTAGATTTTCAAGCGCTGCAAAAGCAGTATCCAAGTCAGCAAGTGGTGTCGCTGTCTCAGCATCTGACCAAGCTGTCTTGACTTTACCTTTGTGGTCTTCGGCAACACCATAGTCAAAGTCTTGCGGTACGCCATTACCGATTACAGCAATCTTACCAGTTGCCAAAACCTGCATGCGCATCGCTTCAAGTTGAGCACGAGCACCTGTCAAGAGCGTTGTTGCGTCGTCAAAAAGACCACGAGTAATTGTGTCAATCAAGGCTTGATTACCAGTTTGTGCGATAAGGTTAAGTTGCTGACGATCCGATTCTTTTACGAGCATTGACTCCTTGAAGAATGGCATTTCTTCCTCTGATAGAGTCACATTCATGCGTTCACGAAGTGTAGCCTTTGTGTCGAACGCTGACGGTTTAAGCACAACTGGACGACCAGAAGCACCTTTTACAAAAGCGAGTTTTAAGCCAAGCTGTTTCTGTGCTGGGAAGATTTTTTCACCCTCAGTAGCGTTTACCTTTGATTGTTTAGTATTCCAGTAACCAGCCACATTAGGCGCTGTTACGATATCATAAATTAATGGCATAGATTATGCTCCTTTCACAAATTGAATGTGTTTCAAGGCTGTTTTAGCGCCTTCTGAAACAGTACCGCCGTTTACTTTGTCCTCACGAAGAGTACCACGATAAACCAGCGTAGCAACTGCGTCACCATCAGTGACATCAACGTCGTAAAGTAGCACGCCGTCTGGTGCATCAGCATTGACTTTCACTTTCTTGCTACGGTCTTTAAAGATTGAAGCGCCGTCACCAGCAAGCAAAGCGCCAGCTTTCAAGATTTTACGTGCGTTTTCATCAACTGTTCCTGTTGTTGTCTTGTCAACAGTCACAGAAATAGCTTCATAAGGCATATTGTGCAGAATCTCCGCATTGCCAAATAGTGTTTTTTTGGACATGTTAGTCCCTCCTTAAATTAAAATAGTTCTCCACCAGTTGCTAGCGAACCCTCAGCAAGACGAGCGCCGTAGTTCGTTTGAGAAGAACCGCTACCACCCTCTTGAGGTGCTGGCTGACGTAGTGATTCCTTAACTTTTGCATTAACAGCAGCATTAAACGCCGTTTCAAACTTTCCAACCTGCGCAAGAGCTGTTTCAGCGTCTCCAACCGCAAGCATTTCAGCAAATCCAGCAGGTAACCCTTTAGCGACAAGGTCTTTTTCAACCTGTACCACAAGTTTTTCATGCTCAAATTCTGCTTTTTCTTTGGCAAATGCAGCTTGCTGGTCTTCAAATTCTTGTTGAGCCCGCTCAGCAGCCGATAAATTAGCGTAGTCTTTTTCTTTTTTGATGGCTTCCGCGATACGCTGTTGTTCGCCTGCTTTGTAATTCTCTAAAGCTTTTTGTACAGCTTTATTGGTAAGACTGTCTAATTCTGACTGTGATTGCGGTGCTTTAAAACCATTTGATTCCTCAGCTTGTGCTTGCTCTGCTTGTTCTTGTGAGCTTTCCTCAGCTCCTACTTCTGCACCTCCACCATTTCCTGTGTCTGGTGCCATCTTAAAAAGTTTTGCTAAAAGTTCTTTGTTCATTTTTTCCTCCCATGCTAGTCCCGTTCTATTAGATATAGCTATCACGTTCATAGAGCCACGAAAACAGGCGCCTAACGCTTTCTAGTCTCGTCTGAATATAAATCTATACCTAACACAAACAAGCCACGCTAGTGACGTTTATTTGCCTAGTTTTACGTCATGCGACAGGACAAAATAAAAACTGGTCGATTTCAACCAGTTTTTGAGTATTTTTGAATAGTTTTTATATTAGATAAGCTTGATTTTTAATCCTTTGGTTACTGACCAACCAAGAGATTTGGCGAGGTCAAATGTTGCAAGTTTCTTTTCTTGATGGGTTGATCCAAAATATTCAAAGTGCAATTGACCATGCTCTTGGCTGAACATGACATCCTCAACATTCTCGAAAGCAAAAGTTTTACCGCTTGCCAAAAAAATAACGATTTTATGATTCATTTTGATTTCTCCTAATCTGCGATTTTGTTTGTCATTTTGCATATATTATCAAAGTGTTATCTGCAGAGATGTCCACAGCTACCACCTCTAGTTGGCAATTTAAAAATTCGTTTGGGAAGTCACCGACTAAGTACTTACCATTAGAAACTACATTTAGCGGTGTGTATTCGTTAAACACTTTAGCGAGTTCTTTTACTTTCATTCTGCCACCTCGTAAGTTTCGGCAAAAATATCTGGTTTGCAAGGATAAAATTCACCTCGAATACCTTTAATGATATAATCTCCTTTTTTAGCTACCATATCGCCTTCTAGTGTATCAATCCAGAGTGTGCCTAAATCGTCAAACCAAATATCAGATTTTGCAAACTGGATAAGCTCTCCAAAATTATCGCCTGTCCATTGAATCGCTTCAATCACGACTGGCTTCTTGCGATATTTCATTGCTTTTCTCCTTATTTACGGCCAAACAGGCCTTTTTTCTTGTTTTTTCTAAATTCAACAATCGCTTCATCTAAGTCCACTCGCATTGACTTATTTTCAGCTTCTAAATCATCAAAGCGTGCGTTCGTTGCCTGCACATCGCGTTCTCCGATATCTTTTAACTCTTCGATAAGGTTATTCTGCCTGCTCACAGCTTCCGTGAGTAAAGCATTGCTAGCCATTAATTGCGCTACTACACTTTCAAGTCTCTCAACACGAGACCATTTCTTTTTAATTCTTTTGTTCATTTTTTAATTCCTTCCTTGAAACCTTCAAAGGTTGCTTCTGATAATTTGTTATATAAAACAATCGAAGGATTGGGTGGTGCCAGCTTATTTCTAAGATATTCAATGATTTTCATTTAAAAATTACATCTCCTTGAAAAATATAATCAAAAAATCAGCTAGTCCTTTGATTGTTGACAACAATAAAATAATTGAAAGTGCTCCTACAACCACAAAAATTGCAAATTGCAGTATTAGCCAAGTCAGACTTAAAATCATATCTCCTCCTGTTTTTGGGTACAAAAAAAGCACCTAGATATAATCTAAGTGCTTGAATAGGTGGGACGGGACTTCCCCACTTTTCAGATACCCTAATGGGTGCGTAGTTCCCGATGTTTTTCTACTTCTATTCCTCACCTATATTATACACTTTTTGATTAACAATGTCATATTTTTTTACTTTATCTATGATTTTTCTTAAACGTTTATTGTTTTTCTTTTCGCCACGTAGCATAAAGTGAAATACAAATTGACCACCTTTATCTTCAATGCCTGCCTCTAAAAACCTATTATCTGAGATTTTCTTATTTAATAAAAATGTATTCTTGTGTCCTCTTATATCTTCAGATATAAAATCTGGATTTTTTACAACTTCTTTTATCTTCAAAAATTCATCGAGAACAATCTGATTTTGATGGGCAGTCAGTGCATAAGCTATCATATGGTCTGGAATAACAACATTTTTACCACTATATTCTCCAAAAATCTTATGCTCAAATAATTTACCAACATTGTAGCTATTCTTAAACAATTTCTGTATCTCTTTTTTGGTAGCATTAGGTTTCTTTCCAAGAAAGTCGAAAGCGTTTGACACATCTTCCTTAAATTCAGAATAAGAAGCTGTTCTATCGACATAAGGCACTGTCGTACATTTACAATTTGGATGAAACGGCGGTGCGTTATGACCTGGTGCCATGTCGTCAACTTTGTAATGTTTGCTATCATATGGCTTACAGATGTTACAAGCTCCGCTTTCGGCTAGTATCTCGTAATACTCAAAATCATTAGCTTTATAGTTCGCTTTCTGTGCTTCGGAATAAACCCTCGCTGTCTCTGTTACCGCTAAACGTCTAGCGTATCCATAAGATACTTTGAACTCTTTTTCTAGCTGTTTGATAAGTAATTGAGTCCCCTTACCACGTAAGATAGTATCCGCAACACTTTTTCTTACAACCTCTCTAAGGATGTGTTGACGTTCCCAAATCTTAGTTGACCAGTTAGAGCCGTGGAAGTTAGCGTAAGCTATCGTCTCAGCGCTTGTTTTAGACGTCTGATAGCTTCCTAGCGTGTCCTTTAATATTCCACTAGAATATAAGTTCTCTTGCCGTACAGCCTCGATTAAGTGCCTTTCTGTGGCTTCTAACTCATTCATAGCCAGTTCATACTGATGCAACTTCAAATTAGCCTGTAAGACTTCTAAACGGCTCGTTTTCATCTTGAGGTTATAAAGCTTCATCAAGTCATTTTCAGCCTTAGTAAAGTCTTTCTGTGTGACCTTACGACCTTCTTTGCGCCATTTTTCAGCTCTTGCAACTAATTGCTTAGCTTTGTAGCTAACAACGTCCATATCAAGGTTATCAGCCTGTTTTTTAGCTTCTAACTTAGTAATGCCATTCTTATCAGCGTACCGTTGCCAAAAAGCGTCTATTTCTTTCTGGATTTCAGCGATGTGTTGTTTGTAGATAGCATCTAACTGGCGTTCTAGTTCCTCGTCAGACTTTGCTCTACGCTTTTCTTCTGCCTCGTAACGTTCTTTCCAATACTTACTCAGATCTATTGTCATCAGCTACCACTTCCTGACTTAAATCTTTATCGCTAAAACGCTGATTTTGCTCAATTTGTCGTGCCAATTTGCTTGCTGCTTCCTCAGCGCTTTCTATCCGCTCCATTTCAATCTCTTTGGTAACTCCTGTAACAGCTTCGAGCGTTCCCAAAACAGTCTCATCGCTGACCATTCCATAAAGATTTTTAGCGTTGTTGATAATATCTGTTGTATTTGTTGGCAAGTTAGGTGTAAATGTAAACGACAGCTTTGTAATATCAAAATTAGTAAGTTCTTTTGCAACTGTACCAATAGCAGCAATCAACTTATATCTGCGACGTAGCGACTTCTCAAACAAGGCCTGCATGTCCACCCTCGCTTGGTCTAACGCAAAGGTCTTCCAAGCTAAAGCAACACCGGATTGATTTCCTCCGAAGTTTTCGTCTGACATGTCTGGAAACATTGTAAACTTGTGGATATCATCTACCACACGCTTTTTGTAGGCTTCTGTTCCGCTAACATCGTACTGTTTATACAAATACTTAGCATCTACATGTCCCTCACGTCCATCTGCGTCTACAGGCGGTTCAAGATTTAACAAACGAGCCTTGCGCATTTTTCGCATAAACTCAATCTGTTTTTCCGCTGTATCACAATCTTCTGGAAATGAGATACGCCCAACAATCGCTAAAATAGCGTCTGACAAGTCTTGCATGTAGTTAGCTGTGTCTGATTGAGATGAATCGTATAGATCAATTAAACTAAGCTCAGTTTCATAGTCCCCGAGACCGTCGCTGTTGTTAAGGTATTCCGTAATCGGTACCATTCCAAAACTGTGTGGCGTTTCGTTTGTCTGTGCTAAATCTTTCGACCAATCGAATTTGATGATCTTATCAGCAGTGTAGACTTCCACTGTTTTTTTGCTGTCGTCAAATTGATTTTGATTATAGTAACGCACACCAGCGACTGAGTGCTTTTCTGTTGTCGTGTCGTAAATAACAAAAGTGCTTAAAGGGTCTAGCTTAACTGATTTTGTAACGTCGTCAGTCGAGCGGTAAGTCAGCTCATACGCTCGTCCCGTCTTAGACAAATCAAGGACAAGCGTTCTGTTAAGCTGGTGTAATCCCGCTTTGTTTTCGAGTTCGTCCAGCGCTTCCTGAACAGCTTTATCCGATTCCTTGTTACCGCTGTTATACTCAACTTGGATAGGCTTGCCGACAAGATAGCCTTGCTTAAATGTCGCAATAGCCTTACCAAAATTGTGTATCGCTCTAACATCTGCCATGTCCTCCTCACGTCGTCTACCTACTTCGCTGACTTCATGGTTATTTCCTTCTGCATAATCAAGCAATTCTTGGATACGTGGACGTTGTATGTTTTGGTGATGTTCCAAAATTGTTTTTAGTAATTTGTAATTATCAGCTAGTAAAGCCTCGACGGATTCAGCTTGGTATCTCAATCTAGCTTCACGGTGGAAGCGTAGTTCTAAGGTTTTGCTCTTTCCCGTGCTGTCCACAAGCGTTTCT
Source organism: Streptococcus hillyeri (assembly GCF_041081565.1). Taxonomy (NCBI): domain Bacteria; kingdom Bacillati; phylum Bacillota; class Bacilli; order Lactobacillales; family Streptococcaceae; genus Streptococcus; species Streptococcus hillyeri. Next base: position 2,090,509 of record NZ_CP163513.1, read on the forward strand.
ATATATGTCATATTTTCCTTTCTACAAACCAAAACCAGCTCGCAAAGTGTCGAACTGGTTAGCATTAGCTTGTTTATTTCCGATTTGTTTTAGATGTGGTATCCAGCCGTATTGACCAGCGTTTATCGTATGGTCGTTTCGGTCTTCTGGCTCATCTTTATTTTCTTTCCAACTGTACACTTCCAGCTCGTGGATATGTTCGACACAGTCATCTACAACTAGATAACACCCTTGCTTCATCCACCCTGCCATGAGATTGATACGGTCGATAATCTTAATACTTTTATTAGCATTCATAAACTCGTAGATTAAACCATATTTACTGGCATACTTGCGTAATTCCATCACTGTCGCTTGGTCCGCGCTATCAACATAGATTTTTCTCGCAAACCCCCAGCTGTCCTTGCAATTATCAAGGAACTTGTGCAAAAAACGCACAACATCAGACGGTGCTATCTTATCACCGTTTAAATCCTTGTTGTTGTAGACTTTTTCAGCAAGTGTGACTAACTTCCCGTCTTTTGTAATCCCTTGAAACATAAAGGCAATTGTATCGTTCGAATGCTCTGAGTAAGACGTATCAACACCGCACGAATACTTGACGTAATCAAATTTCTTAGCTTGACTGCGTGCGATAACATTTCTTTGTCTTTCAAACATCGGAAAGATAAGACCTTCAGCACGTCCACGTAAGCCTAAGATTTTGTTTTTGTAAATCTTGGTCCCAACCGCAACCGTGCCGATGATCTGTTGTTTCTTTTCCTCTGGTAGTCCTGCGTTGTGGTCAAAATTAAAAAACCAGTACGTCCAATTTGGGTGCGCTGGTTGCTTATTTAATTCGTCCTGTATTTCTTTTGGCGTGTCATTGATATATTTGTCAAGACTTCGAAAACGGTTGATATACTGCTCGTAAACGGGCAGATTAGGGTCGTCTGGATTCATGGTACACATCCAGTAATCACAACGCATAGTGGATTCTTGGATAAAATCCGTATCCGCTGTGTTTATCTCGTCTATATATCCACAACCAAACTGCGAACCAAGAGCTTTTTTCCATTTTGTCTTATCTTCGTAACCCAAAATAAAAATAATCTTGTCGTGCTCTGGGTTATCGTCAACGTGATAGACCAAATGAGAAATCTTGTAATCAATGCTACCGTTGCCTCGATACTGAACCAAGTCCCCAAAAATATCAACGATACCTAAATCTGAATTGATAATGTTTTTTTCTGCGTCACCGATTGATTTCGAAGCAATGAAATGGAGCTTTTTCGGAGACTTAGCTACTTTAAGCATAAACTTAAAAGCACCGACTGTTGTCTTTCCTGCTGCGGTCGTCCCTTCGAGCGCCTCGGCCTCTGCGTTGTGCCTCAGAAACTCTTTATATTTTTCTGATAAAATTAAGTCGCTCACAAGCTATCACCTTCTAACTGCGCTAGGATGTTGTCTAGTTTGTTTGTTGACACATTAGCAGAAACTTCTTGCTTGTCTGTCCACATCGCGTATCGTTTACCAAGTAATTCAAGAGCTTTGTTTCTATCGCTATTTTTAGTAGGATATTCAACTAACTGGGGAATTTCGTCATAAACTTTGACGGATTTTCCGCTAATCGGGTCTTCCTTCAAAACACCAACCTTTGTAGTCACGACTGCGGTTTCTGTAGCTTGACCCAATGCAATTTCAGACAACATGACGAGGATTTGTTTTTGGGTCAAGATTTTCTCATCTTGCAATTCCTCCATTCGCTTTTGCAAATATTCCCGGATGTCAACATTTGTCAACAATCGTTGTCCTATACTTCTAGCTGTCTTTTCTGAGTAGCCTGCCTTTTTAGCGGACTCTGTTGCGTTACCTGAGATGATGTACTCATCTGCAAAGCGTTTCTGTCTCTCGTTGATTTTCCATCACCTCCAATCAAAAAAAGCCACTCAATGAGTGGCCATTGTTGTCGTCTAGCGACCTTAAAATAATATGTTGTCATCTTGAGGTGTGACCTAACCTAACAGGCTCTGTAGGATTCGAACCCACAAAGCTTTACGCTCCCCATTTGCTTGGGTGACCATCTACCAATTCTGAGAACTCTCCATAACAGGCAAGACACTTACTAAGTGCCTTACCCTTATTTCTTGATGATACTATAATAGCACGATAGTTACTGCAACGAACTGCAGATTTACTGCGTTTTTACTGCAAATTACTGCACAAAACTGCATCTAACTGCTTAATAGCTAATCGTTTTACTGTGTAAAACTTGCGCTCCGTGTAGTACTTGCCAATACAATCGCTTGGGTATTCCGCAGAGATGTACGCTCTGATGATTAGCAAACGATACTCTGCATCTAACTGATCAATCACCTCAATAATCTCTTGCTTACGCTTTAAGAGCTTATCAATTTGCTCTCGGTTGTAATCAGAGGTATCAATAATGCTGATATTTTTATCCTCTTGCGACTTCCTCAGTCCACTTGACACACGCATATCGGACCATTGAGGGCTAGAAAGTAAAGAACTCTCTGTGCGCTCGATATCCAATTTTAATTCCGTGATGATTTTCGGGATTGTCTGCAATTCTTTCAGTAACTTTTCTGCTTCTGTAATTTCCTTTCTAGCCACACGCTTCTCCTTTATGGTAAAATATATATGTTATCATTTTTACCAAGGAGCTAGCGTGAGCTAGCTTTTTTACATACCCATCACCCTTTCGTTCCCTTTTACCGTCATCAGGGTTATTTTTTGTCATTTTTAAGAGAGTTTTTCCTTTTTATATTTGACGGAACGACTCAGTTAGGATTCGAACCCAACTAAGCCCGCAATCTTACCGCTATCAGACTGCTGTGTGATACTACGCTTTGGAAAGTTCTTTCTTTTTTTATTTTTAGCGGTTATACCTATCAGACCTTTGACAGTCTGGTAGGTTGGTTTATTTGCGCTCTATTTTATAAAAAGCATTATGCTTCCCATAGTCGATAGTCCAAGTATCATTAACACACCACATACGATAATAAGGACTAGCATGTGTGTCTCTTGATTTTATGTGTTTGCTTATTGCTTCTTGAGCCGCTTTTAAGGTGTCAAAACTACCAATTTCGTTTACTATTTTGCTGTTTTTGTCATAAATTTCCCAAGTCACTTTAAATTTTGTCATTCTTAACCTCTAAAATCTGGGTGTTCTAACAGTTCTGGGTTTTCAAAGATATTCCCAACTTTTTCAAAAACTTCGCTGACGTAAAGACAGACTGGCACAAACATACCATGATCAAGTACAACAAGTAAAAGCTCACCAGAATACATCTTGACAATATCACCTACAAAAATTTCTTGGTTATGTTTGTCCCTGATGCCTGTTGACATCTGGATATGTACATAGCTAAGTGGGAGGTCTTTTATTAGATAATCTGTGTCATTCGTGTATAGTCCAAGTTCTCTGTTCAAAACAATCTCGTTAGATTTTCTTATGAGCAAAGCACCACCGTGTCCACCAGAAGATACAAAGATGTTGTCAAATAAATTCCCTATCCAAACTTTTTTTCGTGAGTCCCACGCTCTAAACTTCGGAATCATTGTTTACCTCCTTTGGTAACTCTGGCAATGGCATCCAGTAAAGACCTAGAGCATCACTATCCATGAGATTGGCTCCATCTGTATCGCTATACCATTCATCTAACCAAATCGTGACGCCATCGCTTACCAATACCATTTCTTCGCTATCTGGTACTGGTTCAGACCAAATTTCATCTGTACCAAAATATTGTTTTTCTTCTTCGTCTGTTTTCCGCAGTGCAAATTTATTCCATTTCATCATTCCTCCTCCACAGGTTTAGCCCACTGCCAAGCCCAGTTGAACTTTTCTCTTATTTTTTCTTCTGTCAGTTTAGCGGGAAAACATTTATATCCGTGGTCAAGTTTTAGCCTTCCGTTAATTGACGTAAGCGCCAATGTTCCGCCATTGTTAGGTATCTCAACCGTGTACAACTTATCCTTCTCAATTTCGTAGCCGTCAAGCCAAGCTCGGGCGAACAAATCAAAGTTCGAAAAGTCCATAAACCATTTTCTCACCCTTTTGTCTTCGAACGGGTGCTGGTAAGCATCAAATAAATTTAATGCTTTATCTCGTAGTCCTTCAATCCACTCCGCCACAAATTTCGGTATCACAACTTTCTGCGGTTCGTCAATTTGGTTGATGATATTAAGTACAGATTTTTTTGAGATAGGTTCATCTACAAAAGGTTCGTACTCTCCCATTTTTTCAATAGTTTCAATCGCTTCTTGTTTGTTCATCTTAAACCTCCAAAACTGTCACTTTGAATTTCTTCCCGTCAACCCGTATAAAATTACTAGCCTTGTCCTGTGTGTCACTGTTTATCACAAACCTGCAAAGCTTCAGTATACCAGTACCAAGATCCATAGCTTGAGAAAATTCTTTGATTTCATCATTTGAAAAATTACTACTCATTTTCCCCTCCTTATTTATACTTGTTCAAAACCTCTACAACTTTCTACTATATACAAGAACTCCTTCGACTGTTAGCTCTGCATAGTCTGGCATATACTCTTCAAATTCATACGGTCCAACAACCATAGATTTGATACAAACGCTATTACCGTCTCTAAAAAGAAACACGTTTACATGTTCTGCTCTGTTGTACTTAAAACTCTCATCATATGCCTTGGAAAAAGCCTCAGTAAAAGCTTTGCTAAGCATCTTCTTACGTTGTCGTTTGTTCATTTTTTACTCCATGTAGTCATCTTTTATCCAAATATCATCATTGTCTCTTCTAGGAAAAACTAGGTCATATCCTACCGACTTAGCAACATTTTTGAGTTGTTCAATAGTCTTAACCTCAATCTCTAAAACTGGGTTACAATTCCGTTCAAGGTCTGTATAGAAACTGGTATGAACAACCCTTTTTAATTTCTCGCCGTAAATCTGCCATGTTCTCACATCATCTAAAAAATAACGAGCACTTACAATTCGAAACTTCATATCAGTTCCCCCTCTTTTTAAGATAATCAGGTATTGGGTCACCAACCTTGATAGCCTCGTACTGTTCTTTTGTGACCAAAAACTTACCGTACGCATGGGCTGTGACTATGTAGCGTCCCTCTATGATTTCCTTGTCTGTGATTTGCCCTACCATCACACCGCCTGCATTATCAACGGTGTAAATAATGATGGGGTGTTTTTTAGGCTGTTGGTTAAGTGGTGCCACGTTTCCTAGCACAGCACCAACGATAAAGCAAACAACACATAGAGAGATAAAAAATAACCTTTCTTTTATCTGTTCCATTCCATAACCTCAGTTTCTACCTCAATACGTGGATTGAGACTATAAAACTTACCGACATCATGCAGAGCTATTTGGCCGTCATCTTGGAAGACTAAGCCAGACATGCTATCATATAGCGCCTTTTCGTAGTTATCCACATCAGGCTTTTTACCTACTGGTATAATCTCATCAATGAGTGCCTGCTGGTTCTTTTTGACTTTGGCGATATATTGAGGGGGCTTGATGTAAAACCTCACCTTAGCCCTCAGAGCGCCCTCAAGGATAGGCTGCCCCATGTACTGATTAGCAATAAGTAGCCTGCATTGATTGCGCCAAGCTTTCATTTTCTTGTCTTCATAAGTCGTGGTAAAATTCCCACGCCTGGCAAACCGTGGCCGTGACTGGGGTTTGGGTTCGATATTCAGGACTAATTTCATTCAAGCGCCCCCCTGATACCTGCCATCTCAAAGATATTCTCCTTGTTCTCTTTGACAAACTCAAAGAACCTTTTGATTTCTTGTAGGTCCTTGATGTTGTCCTTAACCTTTGAGAGAGAGCCAAAGAAGACTTCTCGCTTAGGCTGGACCTGAACTCGGCACTTAAAGACTGGCTCAAACAAGTCTCCGTTTTCGTCAAGCGTAGGCTGCCTATCCTTGTTGTCAAAAGTGATACTCATGTCATAATCAAGAGTGGTATTGACTGATACCTTTTTCCTGGTAATAACAATAGCGATATTTTCTGTCACGTTGATTTTGCTGATCATGTAATTCTTCTCCTATGCTGTTTCTTTCAAAATTTTTACTTGTTTCATCCACTGCCTAGCTACATCCCAAACATCTTCAGGTACATCATGGTTATACTTGCCCCGGAACTGGGAAATTTTTCCATTCTTAACCTCAAGTGTATAGAGAGGTGTGTTAGGTTTATTTTCTAACCTGACGAAGACAATCATAGTCACGCCTTTTAGATGCCTTTCTGTGTAAGAGCTAACGCAGTGATGTAACTTCTTGCCTTCGTAAATCAGCTCTGCGACTCTAGTAGGGACGTGGAATGAGTAACCTGAAACAACCTTGTCAAAAGTAGGACGTGCTTTGAATTCAGCTTCCAGCTGTTTTTCGCGCTCTCGTTTTTCTCTATTTCTTGCTTCATTGGCTAATCGTCGCTCTTCTTCTCGGAATTGATTGTAGAGCTCTACAGTGTGTCTGTGCATGCCTCGAAAATCTTTCGGAACTATCATTGCATCTCCTTCAGGTTCAATACCCATTTCAGATAGCATCTTCAAATAGTCCTGGTATTCTCTGAAATCAATCTTGTACTTGATAACCCAATTTTGAAACTTGTTAATCCCGACACCTTTAGGGATTTTTTTGATATCTTGAAAGTGTAGGTAGCTTTCGATGCCTGGGACTAACTTCCCATTTCTTTCTTTCAATCGACGCTCTAACTCAAATTCCAAAAAACTACGATTTGAGTTTTTAAAAAATTGCTTATTCTTCTGCAGCCATTTGCGGTTCAGGGTACGCATATCAACAGACTTTCCGTATCCTAAGCCAGCCCTTTCGTACCGTGGTCTCATGATATCATTGGCCAGTTTCCAGGCATTTATTTTTTGAGCAAATTCAATCTCAAATTTGTATTTGTAAAACCGCTCAATCTCCCAGAAATAAATGTAGTTGAATTTTAGATATTTGAGTTCTGAGACTGTCTTCAGTCTATCTTGCCAATTATTTGGATAAAATTTGTTACCTGAATAAGGTCCACCTCCAAAGAAATTCTCAATCAGATATGGGAAGTACTGGTCTGTGTAAGAGCGACCTATTTTGATATGCTTATCATTTTCGAAGCGCTCGATATTGGCCAAGGCGTACTTAATTGATTGATGACCGTTGTCAACTCGTGAATTGAACTCATAGGACTGGATTTCAATCCGGCTAGAAGTACAAAGAATGATTGAGAAAAAATAGGTCTTGTCATAAAAGGTCAGTCGTGATGCTTTAGTCAGCTTTTTCTCAACACAGTAGCCTAGTTTCAAATCTGACGCTACAATTGTTTGCTTTTTGTTGGACCATTTGTAGGTTGTGATTTGAGAATAGCACCAGTCCCAAAATGACTTGGGAGGTTTCAACCTACGTTCAGCTTGCTTTCTCAATTCTTCAGATTTCATCAAACAAATCTGCAAACAGGTCAATCTGACCGTCCGCCACTCCTTTCTCTTTTTTAGTTTTTTTGGCCGGTTTTGTATAATCATCATTTGGACCAACACCTTTTTTGATTTTGGCCACATCGATTTCACGATCAACCTTCTTATCCGTCTTCTTGACTGGTTCAACAGGAACTTGTTTGATGTTCTCCAGTTTACTATTGGCCAAGAAATATTCCCGAACCCATCCAAAGACTATCTCATCATCAATGCAAGCAACTCCATTCTGTGCAAATTCTCTAGCTTTGTCTTTTGCATACTTCAAAGCCATTTTGATAGTGTAGCCATCCTTGAGGACACCTTGGAATAACTCGTCATCATCCTGCTCGCATAGCCAATTGTGAATAGCATCCTCAGCAGGACTGTGGTCCTTATTCATCTCTTCAAGCATTTTGGACAATGCTTTTTCTTTTAGTTCGTTCATGATTTACCTAAAAAACTGCGACTGCCAAAGATGTGAGTTTGACTAAATACGGGCAGTCGCTATCATTCGTCCAACTGTCTTCTGATCGTTTGCAGTTGACACGCTTTCTAGTTCGCTTTTTTCGTGGTTCACGGCACGTATTTTTTATTTATCTTTTCTCGCTTCACGTTCTCCTAGCAGAAAACCTAGACATAGCCACAAGAAAGTCCATGCTGCTAATAAAATAAATTCAAAAATTATCATTTCAATCTAACCCCTCATATAAACTTTTGCCGAGTTGTTCCTCGAAATCCTCTTGATTATCTGGGTCTAACATGGCCAAACTTGTAACTATCTTCACCTTTGTTTCTCTACAAGGCTGGTATCCATATTTTGCATATCTCATAAGCCTGTTAAAAGTGCTGACTGGATAAGGTAAGCCAGCGTCTACGACTAACCTTTTGGTGTGTAAATGCTCAAAAAAATCTTCGTGATAAATGATTTCAAAAACCGCCATGTAATTATCTTCGTCTACATTGTCATAGTTTTTGTAATAAGCAAACTTTGTTATTGTAAAATCAAAATTTTGAATAATCTGTTTTGGTTTGCCGTAAGTATTTCTAATCAGTTCAAGGCGGACTTTTTCTTTAATTGAATAGATTGACCAACAATTCTTGTTCTCATACGAAAATTTCCATTCAGCAGGATTTTCTTTCATTTGTTGCTTGTAGTAGCTCTTTGCCTCTAAAAAATCATTTTCACTTTCAAAGAAAATATCTAAGTCTTTAACACGCTCATTGTTAAAGATATTTTTAAAACACCCTCCGGCGATAAACCCCTTGTGGCCTATAAGAAACTTATCAAGCCACCATAACTGCCTATAATTTAGCAAGTCGCATATTTTGAATGTCATTACTCCCCTCCTGGATTTTGCCACCAATCAAGCAAGTCAGCCTGATAGTCGTTTACGTATTGCTCAAACTCCTGAAATTGGAGGATAGCCCACCGTAGGCGGTGCATATCCTCTCCACTTCTTGAGCAAAAACCACTAATCTTGAATACAGGTTCAATGGTATTTATTACTTCTAGCACCTGACCATCAATGTTAAAAGCGTCCTCTGCTACTACTTTCAGGTCTAAAATGAACTCATCACCCAAATTATGGATAACCTGCAAGCGTTGACCGTCTGAATAGATACTAATACTTTCTGATACTTGTCTAATTTCCATGATTACCACCCATTCTGTTCATTTAGTTCAGCCTGTGTCAGAGGCTCTATACGTTGATAGCCGCTAACTTGATAATTCTTTTTGAAATCAAATCCAAGTTGACTCAGACCACTCTTGAAACGGTCTTTTTCAGCCGTATCTGTAAAATAAACTTCCAAAGTCATTTTTTGGGTGTATCTCTTAGGTTCATTTTCAGCCCCTGTGAGCGTTTCTTGGTCAGGGTGGGATAATTGCCCTCCGTCTAAAATCTCTCCTGTTTCTTTGTCAATTTGGGGCATTTCCACTGATTTTTGAGCCAATTCTTGTTCTTTAGCTCGCTGAGCTGCTAAAAGTTGCTCTCTTTCAGCTTCGGCTTTCCTCATTTCCTGCTTTTGCTTTTCAAAGAGGTAGTCAGACTTAATCTGCTCTAAAACCTCTACAAGTGTCATAACTTCTAGCATGCGGATATAAGGCTGGTCTGTCATACCATACTCAGCACATTGTCCAGAGATTGTAGCTTTGGCCTTTTTGTACTCCTCCTGTTTTTGATACTCAAATGTGACTATGTCCTCAAGAGATTTCATAGTAACTTTTTTAAGTGTCACACCGTCGGCCATAAAGTCAGAGGCTTTGATATATTCTGTGGCTTTAGCGTCAAAAATACGAGGGTCTAGCATATACTCAGCAGCTTTGTTAGCTAGATAGCTCTTGACAGTGTCCAAGCGGACAGCTTTCTGATGGTCTTCAAATTCCTTAACATCAGCTGCAATCTTGTCAATCGTATCGTCAAGTGGTTTGCTTGCTTGTTTGATATATCCGTCAATCTCATCAGCTGGCTTTGAGAGTTCTTTTTTGACTTTGATACGCTCATCAGATAACTGTTTCTTGAGTTTGCGTAGGTCAGCTAGAACTTGCTTATCTTCTTTGATGGTTGCAGCTGTTACTGTATAATTTTTGTATTTCGCTACAACATCATTGATATTCTGCTCAAATTTTTCACGGTCAACGATTTCAACTTGTGCCTGTGTTACCTTTACTTGTAATTCTTGCATGTTGTCCTCCTAGTATTCTAGTTCTTCATCAAGTAGCTCACCTTGTACAGCCTCGCTATCGTCATTGTTTGTTCCGTATAATGGCACTTCCTCTGCGTTGATTTTTTCAGCTGGTTTATTCAGTTGTTCTTGTTTCATCTGCTCAATCTGAGCCATTTTGCGTGCCATAACATCCTCACGGGTTTCTTGTGGCGTGACATCTTTAGGTGTGTTATCTAACTGAATTTCATCAGCCTCATAACTCGCTCCAAGCTCAGCAGGAAATGCCTCACGGTAAGCTGACACTAGAGCTACTTTCCGTATCATGACACAAGGCATAGTATCCCAGTTATTCTCACCTATTGGCTTGCCGTATGAGTTCATCACTGGATAAGTAACATCTTTCCCTTGCTGTGTCAGTTCCTTAACTCTTGCACGGATTTTGGAATTGTCGTACTCTTCAAAAGATACTTCTGTTTCTGTCGGATAAGTACGGTCTTTGCGGTACACCTTAGCCCAACCGCCAAGGATTTCAGCGCCTTTAGGAATGAATGCCCCCTTAGAGTATTTAATCTCTCCGTCCATCAGATAGATTACACCCGCCTCTTTTCCGTCAAATTGAGGGTGACTATCAGCCTTTTTCTCAAAAGCTGATTTAGCAGTAACTACCTGAGCTGGCTGGTTTCCGTACTTGATAAAATAGATTTCCTTGGTGAATGGGTTTAGATTTTGTGCTTTAGCTTGGGCTATAAAATAGGCAAGCTCCTCATCACTAGCTTTTCCTTGTGGGTCAAGATATTTTCTGATGATACCGCTATTAAGTAGCTGAGGGTTAGTCAGAAAATCCCCTTTTGTTTCTACAAGTTGATTATTAGTCATCTTCTTCTCCTTTTGGTTTGTTTCATATTCCAATTTTCACGCTTTAAGCGTCTATTTTCATTTGTGAGTGAGATAATCTTGTCTTGCTGTTCGTTGATAATCTCTCCTAGTTCATAGCAAAGCTCTAGGTATCGTTTGCGCCAATAGGCATTATCTTCATAGCGTTCTCTGTCCATAGGCTAAACCTGCTCATCTTTCCACCTGTCATAAGCCTCATCTTCATCAACCTCAGGCTCTGAGTAGGGTTCAGGGGGCGTGCTAAGCCAAATATCATAGTCAAACCATGGGTAAGTACCGTCCATGTTGCACCTCCTATCCTGCCTGACTTTCATAGACATCAATTAGACGCTTTTGAGTCGCTACAGTATCAGCATAGCGTCTACGGTCACGGCCAAGTTCCATATTTTCCTCAGAGAGTTCTTGCAGTAGCGCACGCTGTTTCTTGATGATTTCCCTAAGCTCACGGTTTTCATCCTTTAAAGCCTTGACTTCAATCAAGTTATTTACTTGTACGGGTGGTTGAGTAGTTTCAAATTCATCTAGCCCAAAAAATGATTTCAATTTGTCTAGCATTATTCTTCCTCCTCATTGTCTTCGGTCATTTTGTTAATAGCCTCTTGTGCAGGCATACCGCTTAGAATATTTTTGATAGCATGGCTAATTTCATGTGTCAGTAAGGCTTTTTCCTTAACCATATCATCTTTAGGAACAATACCAATTTCCATCAATGCTATTGCTGCGACACTTGACATGTGGATTTTTTCTTGAAATTTTTTAAGTTCATCAATGACACTGCTGTTATCGTTAGTATATTGTTTTGAAAATTTTTTAATCATGATTTTTACCTGTGGATAACTTTAGTTATCCCTTTCTTTATTTAATAAGTATGACTTGTTTTAAGTTAATATTTGTTTAGTAGTTAATACTTGTTGTAGGTTAATATTTGTTAGTGCACAGATTTACACATCACATTTTTACACATCACATTTTCTAGGAACTGTAAAACACAAAGTTTGTGGAAACTGTGGATAACTATTGATTTGCAATCTTATCAAAAGGTATATCCCAAAATTCCTCATTTTCAGCAATCCTCTGCCTAATGATGGATAACTGAAAATCTGTAAATCTTACATCTGATACAAACCTCAAAATTTTGAACCCCTTACCTCTTCCACGACTAAACTTAAATGTTTTCATGTATCCCAATTTCTCTAACTGCTTAAAGTGCCTATCTACAGTAGTTCTACTAATGTTCATACGCCTTGCAATTTCCTCAGGATATATTTCCCAATCGCTTTTATTACTAAGTAAAACCGCTAGAATACCTATCGTGGCTGGCTCTAGTTCTCTATCCTGCAAAAAGGCGTTGTTAATTGCTGTATAATTTTCGTGAGGATTTCTGAAAGATATAGTCCACTGATTACGCTCCCTTCCGTTGTTCCTGCTTGTTCATTCCTAGGATAATGTCATAATAAGCATGTCCAGCTGGAATGACATAGCCCTCTGTTTCAAATTCCACCCATTGCTCCACACCGTCCACAATTACCTTGCGTAGGTTAGTAATTTTGGGTGTCCATTTCTTTTTTTCTGTTTTCATGGTAAAATTTCCTTATAATCTTTTTGATTTGTCCCTCAATGGAATGGCCGTTCCTGAGGGGCTTTTTTGTGTTCTCAGCCTGGTAGGTACTCCTGATTGAGAAATTTGTTGATAAAATACTGCTGACCTTTGCCAGTAACCTTAGTGGTTGTATTGACTGTGGTGTGACCGTCAGCATGGTTGATATTGGTCTTCTTGAGTTCAAACAGACCAAGTTGCATGCTCTTTTGTGTCGGTTGGTTCCAAGACTCGCCACGACGACTGATCAGATAACCATTAGCTCGTAACCACTGAAAGAGTTTATTTTGACCAATGTCAATACCGTTCTGTTTCAGGATTTTAGCTAGCTCACCAATCAGACAAGATGACTTGCTAGCACTCACAGCGTCAGCAAACAGTACCTTAGGACGGTCAGCTTTGATCTGTGCCTCTAACTTGTGGACTTTCTTATCTGCCATGAGTAAGGCTCTTGCCATGATTTTCTCAGGGCTGTTATAGTCTTTCTCAATTTGGATAAAGTAAGCTCTGACTTGCTTGCCTTTGTCGGTACGCTGTATCATAGCAATTTCTTTAGCCATATCTAGCTTGATGATATGGTCAACTTTATTATGTCCACCTCGTCCTGTTTGCTTCACAAAATTGTTAAGCAAAAAATCTTGATTTTCGGTAAAGCCGTACTCAATCATTCTGTCAAACCACATTGAGTATGGAGTCTTGACTCCTAAAGCCTCATGTAGTTGTCTTCCTGACACTACAGGCTCATGATTGTCATTCAGCGTTACGTTGATGAGTTCATTCATATTGTCTCCTTTCACATTTTTGCGGTTAAACCGCAACATTGTGCAAAAAAATAATATCGTCAATCGACACATTAAAAGTAGTAGCGATTTGATAGGCTTGAGTAACAGTAGGTTCTGTTTTACCTCGTTCCCAATTTCCCCAAGTATCTGTAGAAACTTCTAGAGCTCTGGCAGCATCTGCTTGTCGCCAATTTTTTAACGTACGCAACGTTTTCAAGGTCATCTTTGACATAGTTTATTACCTTTCTGTAGATTTTTGATAGTTGATTAGCTCAGCTATGTTTATAGTATAATGCGGTTAAACCGCAATGTCAAGGATTTTTTGCGTTTTTTACGCTTTTTTTTATTTTTTTCTTTACTTATTTGCGTTTTTGCCGTAATATATACTATATAAGGAGCGATAAAATGAATAATGACAAAAGTAAAGAAATCTTTGCCAGAAATCTTGAAATTCAAATGACACGCAAAGGCGTTGATAGAAATAAACTGTGTTCTGACCTAGATTTGAAATATACTACTGTAAGAGACTGGTTAAAAGGTATAACTTATCCTAGAATTGGTAAGATTGAGCTTCTAGCAGATTATTTTGGTATCAATAAATCTGACCTTATTGAGGATAAACATCAAGATATTAAAGAGCTTAAAATACCTACTTCTCCACTAGTTCAAAAAATTACTGAAAAAGTTGTTAAGTTGACAACGCCAAGAAAACAAAAAGTGCTGCGATATGCTGATGAACAACTCAATGAACAATCAAATAAAGTTATTACTTTAGAAGAACACCTATTCGAGTATAAGGTGTATGAAAAGCTATCAGCTGGTTCTGGTTTTTCATATTTTAATGACGGTAATTTTGATACTGTTTTCTATGATAAAGATTTAGAACATGATTTTGCTTCTTGGGTTTTTGGAGATTCCATGGAGCCTAAATATAAAAACGGTGAAGTCGTGCTAATCAGAGAAACTGGTTTTGACTATGACGGTGCTGTCTATGCTGTTGACTGGGACGGTCAAACCTATATCAAAAAGGTGTACCGAGAAGAAGACGGCCTCCGCTTAGTGTCGCTAAACCCTAAGTATAAGGATAAGTTTGCTCCTTATGACGAAGAACCCAGAATTATTGGTAAAATAGTTGGCAATTTTCAGCCATTTGAAAATTAGATAGGAGGTACAATGAGCTTTACACAGTCTATTTATAACTTTTTCAAAAAGACCCCACAATCTCCACCTCAGAAAAGACCCTTTTTGATTTTTGGTAGGCAACTAGACGACTGGGATGGTTTTTTATTTGATAATGTGTTACCTTGGGCTAATGATACAATACCAAATACAGAGCTTAGTATATCTGACTTAATATTTCTATGGGTAATTAGTAGATTTGGTCAAGACTTTCACTCATATCCTACTCATCTTTCCAGAAACTACGGCGTTACAAAACCTCTGGAACAAGTTCAAAAACTTATAAACTTAGGTTTAGTTGACCGTAATTTTATAGTCACTGAACTTGGTCTTAAAGCTATCAGTAAAAACCGTAAATATATTGACCTCCATAAAAACGGCTGGACTACGCCTGAGGAGAAAAAATACAACAAAGAAAGTGATAAACAGTTCACTAAAAAATACGCTGAATGGTTGCTAGAAATTGGTTTGTCAGAAAATGGAAACAAAGTACTTGCAAATCTTGAGAATGCTAATAAAAGAGATGAGTCTTTTCAAGTCTTTCAAAAAGGAGAAACGTTAGGTAAAAGTAAAAATTACATAGAGTCTAACTTAATCCTACTACCACTATTAGAAAATGACTCTGTAGACTTCTACGTTTCACTTTATGAACGGATTGCAAAAAATTACCGTGGACTCAAAGAATATCAAAATGAAATTGATATATGTCAAAAATTTTTGAATGATATTCAGCCTCTATACGGTGGTGATATGTGGATTGAAGATTTTACTAAGCGTATCAACTTTGCAACAAATCATATAAAATAAAAAAACCTTACGCTCCAAGATTGCCGTCTGGGGAGCATAAGGCTAAGTGACAAGAAATCAGGCATTAAAAAGCCCTTTTTCTTGTACCCATTTTATCATTTTTTAGGAAATTTTGAAAGAGGTACTACTATGATGACAACAAACAAAGTGGCAATTTACATCAGGGTCTCCACTACTTCGCAAGCAGAGGAGGGTTACTCTATTGAGGAGCAAAAAGACAAGCTCTCCAGCTATTGCAATATTAAAGACTGGAGCATTTACAACATCTACACGGATGGTGGATTTTCAGGGTCAAATACTGAGAGACCTGCTCTTGAAAAACTCATCAAGGACGCCAAAAAGAAAAAGTTTGATACCGTTCTTGTCTATAAACTGGACCGCCTGAGCCGTAGCCAAAAGGATACCCTCTACTTGATTGAGGATATTTTTTTAGAAAATAACATAGATTTTGTAAGCCTGCTTGAAAACTTTGACACCTCTACTCCTTTTGGTAAGGCCATGGTGGGGATTTTGTCCGTATTCGCCCAGTTAGAACGTGAGCAAATCAAAGAGCGTATGCAACTAGGCAAACTAGGCCGTGCAAAGTCTGGAAAATCTATGATGTGGGCAAAAACTTCCTACGGATATGATTACCACAAAGGAACTGGAGAAATGACCATAAATGAACTTGAGGCTATTGTAGTCAAAGACATTTTCCAGTCCTACCTTGAGGGGATGTCTATTACTAAACTCAGAGATAAAATAAATGAAAAATACCCTAAAACTCCAGCCTGGCATTACAGAATTATCAGAGGTATTCTAGCTAATCCTGTCTACTGTGGTTACAACCAATACAAGGGGCAGGTATTCCCAGGAAACCATGAACCTATTATCTCTGATGAAGTCTTTAACAAGACTCAAAAAGAACTAAAAATAAGACAGCATAAAGCAGCTGAAATAGGTAACCCTAGACCGTTTCAGGCTAAGTACATGCTTTCAGGCATTGCCCAATGTGGTTACTGCCACGCCCCTCTAAAATTGATACTGGGCGTGATAAGAAAAGACGGTACCAGGTTTATGAAATATGAGTGTTACCAAAGAATACCACGAAAGACTAAAGGCGTGACCGTATATAATAACAATGAAAAATGTCACTCTGGTTATTATTACAAAGAAGATATTGAAGCCTATGTCCTAAAAGAAATTAGTAACCTACAAAATGACAATGACTGCCTAGATGAGCTATTTTCTAACCCAGAAACTGATGCTATTGACCGTGACAACTATCAGAAACAGATAGAGGAGATTACTAAGAAACTTAGTAGACTAAATGACCTCTACATAGATGACCGTATCACACTGGAGGATCTGCAAAAGAAGTCTGCTGAGTTCATCACTATTAGAGCGTTTCTTGAGGCTGAGCTAGAAAACGACCCAACACTCAAACAACAAGAAAGAAAAGAAGACATGAGGAGCATACTTAGTGCTGAGGATATTTTTTCAATGGACTATGAGCGCCAAAAGGTAATGGTTAGAGCCCTTATTAACAAGGTTCAGGTCACGGCTGAGAATATTTCTATCAAGTGGAAGATATAAAGAATTTTACTATCCTACATTTCTGCCAGAGTGAAAGCTTGTACAGTCGTGCGTTTCAATTTTTGAAATACGTTTTTCATTAAAAATATCCTCCCATATTTTGATACATTGGTAATAGCATAGCTGCATAAATCATGACGATCATCAGCGCCACAAAAATAAAGATAAGCGGTTGAATGATTTGTGTGCTTTTATTTAGTTTGCTGAAAAATCTCGCCCAAGTTTCCTCGGCAAAGATGTCCAATTCACTTCCTAGTTTTGACTTGACCTCGCCGTATTCGATGATGAGAGACAGCTCTCTCAAGAAGAAGGGATAATCCAAAACTTTACTGTGAAAGTCCCGTCCTGATAAGAGGGCATCTTCCATATCCTTTCCAATTTCTTGAAATAGCAGAGACTTCTGTTCTTGCATGAGTTGGGTAATCTGTGCCAACTCCACACCTTGTCCTATAAGATTTCCCCATTCCCTGGCATAGTAGGCAGTCAAGTAGAGCTGCACCGCTTTTCCCAAAAAAGGAAGCCGTGATAACTGTGTCCAAACCTTGAGGTGACTTTGTCTTTTGGCTATGAAAAGAGTCACGAAAACAATAATCAACACCGCCAAAAATGTTCCTAGAAAAATGACAGGGAAATTACTAATAAGAGTCGTTGCCCAGTTGCCATTTTCCAGTTGAGGTAGAAGGTAGTTTTTCAAACCTAACATAATCAAAACGAGAAAACTAAGTAAAATCACTGGATAGGTAGCCACTTCTATCAATTTTTTCTTAACCTGAGTGAGATTAGCGAGGTAGCTGTCAATTTTTTGCAAACTGGCTAGGGTGTTACCGTGGATGTCTGCCAAGGAAAGTTGGGTCACTACCTCATCTGAGAAACCCAGTTCTGCCAACATATCCGCCATACCGCAGCCATTTAGCAAACTTTGCCTCATCTGCTGAGTTTGTTTGGTCGGTAGTAACTGACTTCGGTCCAAAAAACTAACCATTTCTGTCAGATTAAAGCCTGCACTCATCAGATTGGCAAAGAGCTGAATGACCTTACGCTGATCTTTAAGACGTAATTTTTTCGATTTTTCCTTCTTCAAAAGTGAGATGTCCATCTGCAACAAGCTGATCAATCTGTGCATTCCACTGGTCCGGCTGGTGGTTTTGGAAATGGTCTTGGGCATAATCAATAATTCCTCCTTTCCCGATAAGACGCTGATAAGCAATCCCTCGTAAACTATTGTGAAGTTCTTCTGGAGATACCCCTAATTCTAATAATCTAGCATAGACTCCTGGGATACTTTTAGCGTGAATGGTTGAAAAGACAACAGTTCCTGTTAGACTGGCTCTAATCACCGCACGCGCCGTCTCACTGTCACGAATTTCACCAATAATCAGAACATCTGGTCTATGGCGGAGCGACAGCTTTATCAAAGCATCATAAGTCATGCCAATACTGTCATTGAGTTGTAACTGAAGCATGGACGGGTCTTTTATCTCTACAGGATCTTCGATGGAAATGACTTGCTGACCTGCAAAGCGCTCAGCGACCAATTGATGCATCAAGGTTGTTTTGCCACTCCCAACTGGCCCCGAAAAAAGATAGAGCCCTCGACCAGATAATTTTTCCTTAAGCTTATTAAGCCCATCAAACCAGTATTTGAGCTCAATCCGCCCGCTGAAAAGAATCCGAATCACTAGACTTTCCTGGCCACGATAATCCCTAACGCTAGATAAGCGCAAGCTCACTTTTTCCTCATTATCCAGTTCGTAGTCACAAGACCCTAGCTGACTACGGCGTTTTTCACCAACATTCATACCAGATACAAACTTAAAGTGACTGATAAGACTAGCCATCTCCTCCTTGGCATACTCACCCATGAAACGGCGCTCATCTCCAATTCTCATAAAAAGTTCATAGTTGATTTCCCTCGGCAGCAGATAAATGTCTTGGACATCTAAGTCCACTGCTTTCTGAATAATTTCCTTTGCAAGTTCTTGTACCATAACGCCTCCTTACCTAACTATTCGTAAGGACACCAAAAAATCTTGCCACAAGGACAAGATTTTTTCTGTTTTAATTGATATTCTCCCACTTCCAATCACGGACTTCTGGGATGTCATCTCCGTTTTCACGGATGTAAGCTGTATGGTAAGCAACTTTGTCGTCCATTTCTTGGGCAAAGGCTGACGCTTTGTCTCCTAGTGCAGCTTGAGCCGCATCTTTGGCAATGTGGAAGCGGTCCATCTCTGACATCACTCGCATGTCAAATGGGGTTGTGATATCGCCATTTTCACGGTAACCATGGATATAAACGTTATGGTTAGCTCGGTCAAAGAAGAGGTCACGAATCATGCCTTCATAACCGTGGAATCCAAAGATAACTGGTTTATCCGTTGTGAAGAGTTTGTTAAAGACTTCATCTGACAAACCTCGTGGATCCACTTTTGGTGAACGGAGCTTGAGAATATCCACCACATTGATAAAGCGAATCTTAAGTTTTGGGAAAGCTTTATGTAGGATAGAAATACCTGCCAAAACTTCCAAGTTTGGTTCGGTACCTGCTGCCGCAAAGACAACATCTGGCTCTTCATCTGGTGAGACATTTGATGCCCAGTCAATGACTTTATAACCTTCACGAACCAATTCTTCTGCTTCTGCGATTGAGTAGAACTGTGGTCGTGGATGCTTAGAAGTGACAATCACATTAACCTTATCTTCGTCTGCGAGAGCTTTTTCCATAACCGCAAAAAGTGAGTTACTGTCTGCTGGCAAGTATTCACGGATGTACTCTGGTGTTTTCTCTGCCAAGTGTGTCAGAAGACCTGGATCTTGGTGAGTGTAACCATTATGGTCTTGTTGGAAAACGGTTGAAGTCGCAATCAAGTTAAGGGCTGGGTAATTTTTACGCCAGTCCGTATGTGTCTTAGACTTACGTAACCATTTAAAATGTTGCGTAATCATTGAATCAACGACACGGAGGAAGGATTCATACGATGCAAAGAAGCCATGGCGTCCTGTCAAGACATAGCCTTCTAGGAAACCTTCAGCTTGGTGTTCTGAAAGTTGTGAATCAATAACGCGTCCTACTGGAGAAATCCACTCATCGTAAGACTCATCACGACGACCAAGCCATTGACGATTCGTCACTTTAAAGACATTATTGAGACGATTTGACTTGGTTTCATCTGGACCAAAGACACGGAAGTTATCTGGGTTAGCCTCTACCAGGTCAGCCACATAATTCCCAAATTCAATCATGTCTTGTTTCATAAGGGCACCTGGAGTTGAGGTATCAATAGCATGTTTACGCCAGTCTGCTAAGTCAAGTTTTTTCACGACACCTGCATTGGTGATTGGGTTCATGGACATCCGACGATCACCTTTTGGTGAAATGGCACGAATCTCTTCTTTCACATAGCCTTTTTCATCAAATAATTCTTCTGGGCGATAAGAATGAAGCCAATCCGTTAAATGATCAATGTGCTCCATGTGACCTGCTTCGACTGGAATTGGTACTTGATGGGCACGGAAGCCGCCTTCAATTGGTTCACCATTCCATTCTTTTGGTCCTGTCCATCCATTTGGAATACGAACAATCAATACTGGCCAAGCTGGTTGGCTAGCTTCTTCTGCTGGATGCTTGCGAGCTTCTGTTTGAATGGCTTTGATTTATTCAATCACCTTGTCAAGGGTTTCTGCCATTTGAACATGAACAAGATCTGGATTTGTTCCTTCGACAAAGTAAGGTTTCCAGCCAAAACCATTGAAAAGGTGCGTGAGTTCCTCATCCGTCTTACGAGCCATAATGGTTGGATTGTGGATTTTACCACCATTGAGGTAAAGAATTGGAAGAACAGCACCATCATTTACTGGATTGATAAAGGTATTTGAGAACCAGCCAGCCGTTAAAGGTCCTGTTTCAGCTTCCCCATCACCAATAACTGTTGCCGCAATGACATCAGGGTTATCTAAGATTGCACCTGTGGCATGCGAGAGGGCATAACCCAACTCACCACCTTCGTGGATTGAGCCTGGTGTTTCAGGGGCAGCGTGCGAAGCGATTCCTCCTGGGAAAGAGAAGATTTTACAAAGTTGTTTCAAACCTTCTTCATCTTGAGTAATCTGTGGGTAACGCTCGGTGTAAGAACCATCAATGTATGAGTTTGACACCATAACTTGCCCACCATGTCCTGGACCTTCGATATAGAACATGTCAAGGTCATATTTATTGATGACACGGTTAAGATGGGCATAGATGAAATTTTGTCCTGAGATTGTGCCCCAGTGTCCAATTGGGTGTACCTTAACATCCTCTGCTGTGACTTCACGGCGAAGTAAAGGGTTATCTTTCAAGTACATTTGAGCAACTGAGATGTAGTTGGCTGCACGCCACCAGGCATCTACTTTTGAGAGGTAGTCTGTTGAATTAAAATCTGTCATGATGATTTTCCTTTTTGTCTTAATTTTGTGAGTTTTATCACGTTGAATGTTAAAGAGAATGGCTGATTTTGCTCAGCCAGTTCTCCAATTGTCTATAAATAAACTAATATAATCACTACTTAATCAACACATATTCTAGGCCAACTAATTTAGCCCAAGCAATGATTTGATCTGATGTCAAATTAAGTGAAACAACGGTATGGTGGCCTCCACCAGCTTCAATCCATGCTTTGACACCATCTTGGAAGTTTGGCATCACTTCCCATAGGACGCGTGCTACTGGTAAGTTTGGAGCAGGTTCAGTTGGTTCAAAAGCTTTTACTTCATTAATCAATAATTTATAATGCGTTCCAAAATCTGCCATTGACACAACAACACCGTCACCAGCTTTACCATCGAAAACGAGACGTGCTGGGTCTGCTTTACCACCAATTCCTAGTGGAGATACGACAATTTTAGGTTTATTAACAGCTAAGGATGGATCAACTTCAAGCATGTGTGATTGAAGCGCAGCCTCTTTACCAAGAGCTAATTCATAAGTGTAATCTTCCATAAATCCTGTATTTTGATTATGAGACATAACTTTCATGAAACGATCAAGAGCAGCTGTTTTCCAGTCTCCTTCACCAGCAAAGCCGTATCCTTGCGCCATCAAACGTTGAGTCGCTAAACCAGGTAATTGTTCCATACCGTGTAAATCTTCAAAGTTATCAGAGAATGCCGTGTAACCTCCGGCATCCAAGAAGCGTTTTAGAGCAATTTCATAGCGAGCTTGAACTTTCACATGATATTCCCAAGTGTCAACATCATAGTTACCATAATCGAAGTCATAAAGTTCCTTGTACTCAGCAAAGAGGGCATCTACTTCTTCATCAGTCACTTGATTAATCACTTCAACTAAATCACCAATGCCAAAGTAATCTACAGTCCAACCAAACTGGATTTGTGCCTCTACCTTATCCCCTTCAGTCACACCGACATTACGCATGTTATCTCCAAAGCGGGCAACTTTAATTTCAAAGCCAGCATTATAAGCTACTGCGACATCCATCCATTGACCAATTTGTTTTTGGATAGATTCATTTTTCCAGTAGCCGACAACAACCTTGTTATTTTTCTTAAGACGAGCATTGATGAAGCCGTATTCACGGTCCCCATGAGCTGCTTGATTCAAATTCATAAAGTCCATATCAATGGTTGCCCATGGAATAGATTCATTATATTGCGTTGCTAAGTGCAAGAGTGGTTTTTGGAGCAATTTTGTCCCACGAATCCACATTTTTGCAGGTGAGAAAGTGTGCATCCAAGTTACAACACCAGCCACTTCATCACGATAATTAATTTCTTTCATCAATTTTGTGATAGTATCAGCTGATACAGCTAATTCTTCTTGGAAAACAAGTGGATATGGCAAATGACCGCTAGCATTTAACGTTGCAACCATTTCACGCGCATGCTTTTTAACTTCTTCAAGAGCCTCTTCACCATACAAATGTTGTGACCCTACAACAAACCAAAATTCTTTTTTTGCTTCTAGCATAATAAACTCCTTTTCTCTTTTTAGATAATATTATTTTTGACCATAGTAAGCATTTTTCCCATGCTTTCTGAGATAGTGTTTATCTAACACATATTGTGGTAACTCAGGTGCAAATGGGTTCAAAAAGCGAGTGATGGCATTCATACGACAAACTTCTTCTAAAACAACAGCATGCATGACCGCATCATCAGCATCTTTCCCCCAAGTAAACGGACCGTGTCCTTGCAATAAAATTCCTGGTACAGCCACTGGATCTAAGCCACGTTTAGTAAATGTTTCAACAATGACATTACCTGTCTCATGCTCATAACCAGCATCTAATTCTTCCTTACTTAGGAAACGTGCACAAGGTACTGTCCCATAGAAAGTATCAGCGTGAGTTGTTCCCATCGCTGGAACATCCAATCCCGACTGTGCCCAACTAGCTGCCCAAGGCGAGTGGGTATGTACAATACCACCAATCTCAGGATATGTTTTATAAAGCACAGCATGAGTTGGCATATCAGATGATGGGCGCAAGTTTCCTTCTACAACGTTACCATCAAAGTCACAAACAACCATATCATCTGCTGTCATGACATCATAATCAACTCCAGATGGTTTAATCACAAAGAGACCCGATTCACGATCAACTTGGCTGACATTTCCCCAAGTGTATTTGATAAGATCTCGTTTAGGTAGTTCTAAGTTTGCTTGAAATACCTTTTCTTTTAATTCTTCTAGCATATAGCCTCCTATATTTTTTCAACTGCTAATTTTTCCACTGGCAAGCCATTTTTATAAGTCTCAAGATACGCTTTAAATCCTTCAACATCAGTTACTTCTGGTTGAACCGTTTGAACCGCAGCATTGGCAAATACGACGCCATCAAGATAATCTTCTAATGACGTTTCAGCCGCAGTTAGGTAATCTGCTAAAAGTGCAATTCCCCAAGCACCACCCTCTCCTGCTGTCTCCATCACAGAAACTGGACTTGACATTGCTCCTGCCAACAATTGTTGGGCAACCTGAGGGGTTTTGAAAATACCACCGTGACCTAACAGTTTATCAATTGCAACTGCCTCTTTGTCCACTAGAATCTCCATGCCAATCGCTAATGTTGTGAAAGCAGACAGGATATGGCTTCTCATAAGATTAGGCACTGTAAAACGACTTTCTGGAGTTCTCATAAGAAGCGGACGTCCTTCAGTCAATCCAGTAATACTTTCACCTGAATAATAACCATAACTTAATAGACCACCACAATCTTTTTCACCTGTTAAGGCTGCATTAAAGAGTAGTGGATACAATTCAGCATCTGAGATTTCTTGTCCTGATAGGGCTGAAAACTCTTTAAATAATTTAACCCAAGCATTGATATCTGAACTACAGTTATTCGCATGTACCATCGCTACGGCGTCACCAACTGGTGTCGTTACAATATCAATTTCTGAATAACGATTTTCTAGTTCTTTTTCAAGAACAATCATAGCAAAAATAGACGTTCCAGCAGACACATTTCCTGTACGCTGTCTGACACTATTTGTCGCTACCATTCCTGTCCCAGCATCACCTTCTGGGGGACACAACTGACTTCCTGCTTGGAGTTGACCTGTTGGGTCCAACAGTTTAGCACCTTGTTCAGTCAATGTTCCAGCTACGGTACCAGCGGATAACACTTTCGGTAAAATAGCTTTCAGGTCCCAAGGAAGTTGATATTGTTGCGTTAACTCAGCAAATTGGTTAAGAAAAACACTATTATAATCACCAGTGGTTGAATCAATAGGAAACATTCCAGAAGCATCTCCGACTCCCAAAACTTTTTCACCTGTTAATTGCCAATGGATGTAACCTGCTAAAGTAGTGACATATGCTATTTTAGAAACATGTTCCTCTTGATTTAAAATAGCTTGATATAGGTGAGCGATACTCCAACGCTCAGGAATGTTAAAGTCAAACAATTGACTGAGTTCGTGTGCTGCTTGACCAGTAATCGTATTTCGCCAAGTTCTAAACGGCACCAATAACTTATCTTCTTTATCGAACGCTAGATAACCGTGCATCATGGCACTAAAGCCAATTTGCCCAATCTTTGTTAAATCAACCTGATACGTCATTTTGACATCTTGAACAAGTTCACGGTAAGCAGATTGCAAACCTTGCCAAATACTGTCCAAAGAATAAGTCCAAATCCCATCGACTAGTTGATTTTCCCAATCATGACTACCAGAGGCAATCGGTTGTTTCTGACTATCAATCAAAACAGCTTTGATACGAGTTGAACCAAACTCAACTCCTAACGAGGTCCGACCGTTCGTCAAATCGTCAATGATATGTCTCATAGAATCCTCCTTTTGATTATCTCTTGTATTCATATATTCTTATAATCTTACATTTTTAATAAATGTATAAAATGAGCACCCTCTTCAGGAAGCTCATTTTTTATACTTTTTTGAAAATATATTTCGTATTTAAGTCACTTAAGATTTACTATTCTCTCTACTCTTTTTATATTCTCCAAATGAAGAATATGCAGTATAGAAAATAACTATTATTAAGGAACTGTAAAAAATGAGATTTAATACTGTTAATAAATTTTTACCCATCTGAATCGTTTCACACACTGTTTGAATTAGCCAAAATGAACAAACCATTGACGTCAGACCGTACAGACGAAATTTCGATTTAGCATCCAATTCATTTTTCATAATTGCTCCATTATAATTATTAACGTTTACGACGTTTTGAATAGATATCGATAGCCACAGCAAGAAGTAATACTAAACCTTTAATAGTTTGAATCAAGGCCGAGTCAACACCCATGATTGACAAGCCCTGATTAATCACACCAATCACTGCTGCACCGATAACAACACCTGGAACTGTACCAATACCACCGGTAACCGCTGTTCCTCCCACGAAACATGAGGCAATAGCATCCATCTCAAAAGAATTACCTGTCGCAGCTGATGCAGAACTTAGACGCGATAACATTGCAATTGCTGCTACAGATGATAAAAATCCCATATGAACATATAGTAAAAAGTCAACACGTTTTGTATTAATACCAGAAAGCATAGCTGCACGGCGGTTACCACCTACAGCATATACGTGACGACCAAAGACCGTTTTAGTCAAAATAAAATTATAAACAGCAACAAGAACACCAACAATTACAAGCATAATTGGAATACCGCCTTGCGTAGCATTACCAGATGTAGCAAATGGATAGGTTAGTGCCGCAATTACAACTGTAGTCGCACCAATTTTAGCATATGTAGTTGAAAGTGGTTCAACATCAAGTCCCACCATGAAAGCTTTTTTACGATTTCTAAATTGACCATAAGCAAATGCCAAAATTAATAATACTCCAACAACAACTGTCAAACCATCAAATGGTCCCCAAAATCCCAAAACATTTGGGAGATAGCTCGCAGCAATAGCGTTAAATGAAGAATCATTTACAGGAATTGAAGCATTAATCATTGTAGTTGCAAGACCACGAAACACCAGCATACCAGCAAGTGTTGTAATAAACCCAGGAATCCCCACATAGGCAACCCAAAATCCTTGCCAAACACCAATAATTAAACCAATGACAATGCCTACTAAAATCGCCATCAACCAATTAATATGCATATCTTGCATCAATAAGGCGATACAACCACCAATGAAACCGACTAGAGAACCTACGGATAAGTCAATATGAGTTGCAATAATAACCATTACCATACCAATAGCCAAAATAACAACATATGCATTTTGTTGAACCAACTGGACTACTGTATTTGGTTGAAGTAAAAGACCTCCTGTTAGAACTTGGAAAACTGCAATGATGACAATCAAAGCTCCAACAATACCATACTGACGGCTATTTGCTAAAAGTGATGCAAACAAGCCTTTATCTACTTTTTGTTCACCTGTATTTGTTTGTGCACTCATCTATAGTGTCTCCTTTACTTTTTCTTTTGTCATACCTTTCATCAAATACTCCTGAGAGAACTTTGCTTTAGGGACATCTTCTGTGATTACCCCTTGGCTAACTGTATAAATTCTATCGCAAATACCAATCAGCTCTGGTAACTCAGATGAAATGACAACTATCGCCTTACCTTCATCTGCTAGCTGATTAATAATTTCATATATTTCATACTTAGCACCCACATCAATGCCTCTAGTAGGCTCATCTAAGATTAAAATATCTGGATTTGAAATAACCCACTTAGCTAGTACTACTTTTTGCTGATTACCACCGGAAAGATTTGAAACACGTTCCTCAATTGAAGGTGTTTTTATATGGAAATCTTTACGATATCGCTCTGCTACAACACGTTCAATATTGTCATCCATAACACCGTTTTTGGAGTGTTCTTTAAGAGATGCCAATGAGGCATTTTCACGGATGCTCTGCAATAAATTTAAGCCGTAACCTTTCCGATCTTCCGTTGCATACGCAATACCTGCATTGATAGCCTTCTGTACTGTTGATGTATCTGTTTCTTTACCTTTAATAAAGACTTTACCAGATATATCTGACCCATAAGACCTACCAAAAATACTCATCGCCAGTTCCGTACGCCCTGCTCCCATTAAACCTGCAATACCAACAATTTCTCCAGAACGAACTGAAATATTAGCATTATCTACAACCACACGTTGTTGATCTAAAGGATGATGTACCGTCCAATTCTCAATTTTAAAAATTTCCTCACTAGGATGAGAATCATGCTCTGGATAAAGATTTGTCAACTCGCGTCCAACCATGGCAGCAATCAACTTATCTTTATTCAATGGACTTCCCTCATTATTTGGCATATAGCCAACAGTTGATCCATCTCGAATAATAGTAACATTATCTGTAATTTCCTCGATTTCATTCAATTTATGAGAAATAATAACTGATGTTACTCCTTGATTATCACGTAAATCACGTAAAATATTTAATAAATGTGCTGAATCTTCATCATTAAGAGCTGCAGTAGGCTCATCTAAAACTAGAAGTTTAACATTTTTAGATAGGGCTTTAGCAATCTCTACAAGTTGTTGCTTACCAACACCAATATCCATTATCTTAGTTTCTGGACTCTCCATCAATCCAACACGCCCCATTACTTTGATAGCATCTGAACGTGTCCGCATCCAATCTATAACACCATTTTTCTGTTTTTCATTTCCCATGAAAATATTTTCAGCAATAGATAGGAATGGAATCAAAGCAAGTTCTTGCTGAATAACAACGATACCTAATTCTTCAGAATCAGAAATGTTTTTAAAATTACATTCTTTACCATCATATAAAATCTTCCCTGAATAACTTCCATACGGATATACTCCGGAAAGAACATTCATCAATGTAGACTTCCCAGCCCCGTTTTCTCCACAGATACCATGGATTTCAGCTCTCTTAATATTTAAATTAACATTTGTCAAAGCTTTCACAGGACCGAATGTCTTGGTGATGTTTTGCATCTGCAATATCATGTCTGAATCGTGCATATTATCTCCCTTATCCAAAACATTTTCTTATTGTTATTAGGTTACAAGATGTAATGGTTTGTAAACAACAGCTATTCACAAACCATACCATCACTATGCCATCTATTCAATAATTGGTGCCTTTATATCTTTTTGATATTGGTCTTCCGTAATAAAGCCTGTTTCAACAACATAATCCAATCCTTTTTGATCACCTGTTGGATTTTTAACAAGTTCATCTGACTGCATGAGCCATGTAGGAACATCTTTATTTCCATTATTCATAGGCTCATTATCTGATTTCAGAGTCTCTCCTTTAGAAATACTTTCAATCAAATCAGTTGTTTGTTTAGACAATTTAGAAATATCTTTAAATACCGTTTGTTCCTGTGCACCAAAATGGATATTCGTAATCGCTATATCCATACCATCTTGACCTGTAATAATTGGCCAAGCAGACTTATTAGTAGGATTTTTTGAATCAAATGGAATAGTTGGAGTCATGTCAGGTCGTGCATTTTTAATAGATTTCATAACACCTAAAGAAATAGCATCATATGGAGACAACACAGCAGCCAACGGTTTATCTCCTAATTTTGTCATAATAGCATCCATTTGTTTTTGCGCCTGTGACTGATCCCATGCATGAACTGAAATTTTCTTCCAGTCTTCATTTTTAAAATCTTTTGTTACAATCCCTGAAGGATCAACAAGTTGACCAGATTCAAAGTAAGGTTTTAAAAGATCCCATGCTCCTTTAAAGAAATAAGGAGCGTTATTATCATCATCAGAACCCGCAAATAGAGCAATATTATATGGCGTATCTTTACCACCTCCATTTTCAAGATCCAAACGTTTAATAATCGTTTGTGCTTCAAGAATACCAGTACGCTCAAGATCAAACGTCACATAATAGTCCACTGCGTCAGTATTCATAATTAATCTATCGTAAGCAATCACCGTTGCACCACCATCTTTTGCTTGCTTAACAGCTGGACCAACTGCTGTCCCATCAACCGAAGCAACGACCACAGCTTTAGCTCCTGCAGAAACCAAATTATTGATATCTGTTGACTGCTGAGATGGTGAGTTATTAGCATAAGCTAGTTTTGTTTTAAATCCAGCATCTTCAAGTTCCCTAACAAGATTAGCTCCGTCAACATTCCAACGCTGATCGGCTTTTGTCGGCATTGAAATACCAATCAAATCCCCTTTTTGAAGATTAGTTGCCGCACTGTCTCCTCCTCGACTTGTAGTCGCACATGCTGCTAAACTTGATAACATCGCAAGGCTTGTTAGTGCTAACGTTGCTTTTTTTAGGAATTTGCTATTCATTTTAAATTCTCCTTTAATTATGAGCTATTAATTAGATTAAGATATTTATCATTATAAATAGTATCTAAAATACGTTTCCTCAAAAGTTACTTTAAGAAATATTTCTTGTTTAGTATGCGCTTACATTTCAATTATAAACTCTCGCTGATATTTGTCAATACTTTTTTTGCGAAAAATAAAAATTTGTATGTCCAAATTTTCCAGAAATAAATATGTTATAATATACCCAAAAAGGAGTGATTGTAAGTATGAAACCCAAGTATCAAATGATTGCTGATGATATCCGCGACAAAATTATACAAAAACAATTCCTAGAAGATTCACCCATACCAACAGAAATTGAATTTCAAAAAATTTATAATGTTAGTCGCCCAACGATTAGACAGGCATTAGCACTTTTAGTTAATGAGGACTATCTATTTAAAAAAAGGGGAGCAGGTACATTTATTAATAACAGACGTTTTTTTAAAAACAGTACAAAGACAATTGGTGTCATTACAACTTATATTTCTGAGTATATTTTTCCCTCAATTATCCGTGGAATCGAAGAGGAGTTAGCCTCTCTTGGATACTCCCTCATTTTGTCTAGTACTAACAATGATTTTAATCAAGAAAAAAAATGCATTGAAAAAATGATTGCATCTAATGTAGACGGTCTAATTATAGAACCAACGAAAAGTAATCTATTCAATCCCAATCTATCCTCCTATGTTACTTTACGTGAGCACAATATTCCTATTGTTATGATTAACTCCACTTACGAAGAACTCGATATTCCATATTACGGTATTGATGATATCGAAATGTGCTACTCCTCTACTTTAGAATTAATCAACAATGGTCACAAAAATCTTCTTTTAATCACTAAAATTGATGATTTACAAGGAAAATATCGTATGAAGGGATTCATCAAAGCCTGTGAAAAACATAACATCTCATTAACATCTAGTTCAATTATTACTTATACCACTGAAAATAGATATGATATCTCTGATATGGTTTTAAACAGTATTACAATTAATCCTAAAATATCTGGAATCATTTGTTACAACGACTTTGTAGCTAAAAAACTGATAACTTTTTTAACACAAAAAGGCTACTCTATACCTGACGATTACTCAGTAGTTGGACATGATAATTTTTATGACGACCAGCATGAAAAGATTAGTTTAACAACTTTTAATCATCCTAAAGAGAAGTTAGGAAAAGATGTTTCTAAAGCTATCATTGATGCAATTAAGACTGGAAAAATGCCCTCAAATAAACTTTACTCTCCTATTATCTCACGAGGTAACTCTGTCAAAAAAATATCAAGCTAATCATCCAGCTACTTTATTATCAAATAAACCTTATAATGAGTACAAAACAATATTATTTAAATATCTGTAAAAAGAGGAATTATCTTTTTCACACAGACCTTAGTCCGAATTCAATTACTCTCGTGATTTACGCACATCGGTTACGACTACCTTTTTGGACTTTAGAGTTTTGGGTCTCCTCATCCCCTATATACGCCTTGATATCACGTTTCTGTTCGTAGAGCCACGATTGCGCTATCCCTTCCTCTCCCCGCTATCTCACGATAGTCAGGCTTGGGAGTCGCTATTGGGTTCACCGGTAGCTAGTACCCTCAGAGGACTTTCACCTCAGATGTACAACATGCCCGTCGTACACAAAAACTCTTAGAATTCACAGATTCTAAGAGTTTTTCTTATCTAGGTTAAGCGCTCAATTCTTCTACGATTGCTAGAAGTTGTTGTTTAGTGTGGACACCTGCCACTTGTTTGACCACTTGTCCATCTTTTTTAAAGAGGAGAGTTGGGATTGACATGATGCCGAATTTTTGAGCTGTTGCTGGATTTTCATCCACATCAATTTTGACGATTTTAAGCTCATCTTCGCTCAATTCGTTTGATAATTGCTCCAAGATTGGTGCTTGCATCAAACATGGACCACACCAGGTTGCCCAAAAGTCAACCAAAACAAGACCTTCACTTGTTTCTGCCTCAAACGTTGCATCTGTAATATTTTTTGCCATTTTATTTGTTCCTTTCTTTCTCGGTTCATAGCAGAGCTACTCACCTAACATTGTGACTTTATCATAACTTAAAAAACTAAGAAAGACAAATTTCTGATACGGAAAATCGTTTTCTAGGAATCAAAGGTAAACCGTAAAATCATTTAGAAAAAGTAACACTACCACAGAGACTATTTAGTGATAAATAAGATTAAAAGAAGCGACAGGATTCAACGTCTATGTTTTACTCGCCTTTCACCGCAAAATAAATTCCACTTGGACTAGCAAAATTAAAGTTTGGAAAAGGTTCAGCATTGATTTGGCTACAGTTATCTGTCAGATTTGCAATTTTCGCTTGAAGCTCCTCGATATTGGCCGTCTCAAAGAGAAGGCTTGGGGTCAGTTCAGTTACCTCAGGCGAAACCTGACGGATAAACTCCTTAGCATAAACAGTAAAGAGTACACTACTATCACCAGCTGGTTTCATCTCAAAGGTTTCATATCCCATCATCTGGCTTTCAGAAATGATGCAAAAACCTGCTGCTGACCAAAATGCTTTTTCAACTGCCACATCATCCACATAAAGCTGAAGTCCTATATTTTTTGAAAACATATATCCCTCCTTAAAAGCTTACGGTTTCAGACACAAATTCTGGAATATCGGCATTAATTTGCCAGTTCATGCCAAATTTATCTGTCAAATTAGTGTAAGCTGGGTTCCAAGGCATTTCTTGAAGTTCTAAATCTATTTTTTGAGCATCTTTTGCCAATTTGTCATAAATCACCTTAGCCGATTCAGCTGAATCTAATTGCAGGCATGCAGTCATATTTGTCCCTTGAATGTAGTCATATTGCGGAGCATTGTCAGAAATTTGCATCCTAATGCCATTGATGTTCAAATTGGCATTTAATACCAAATTTTCATGCTCTTTTGGCGTATTAGGGATAGCCTGGCCAAAAGTTGTACATGACACAAGCTCCGCATTAAAAACATCCTTGTAAAATTCTACAGCCTCTAAGCCATTATTATTTGTGACCAAATAAAGTTCAATCGCTTTAATCATAAAAAAACCTCTTATCTTTAAAATAAGTCATTGTGATAACATAACAAAAAAACATTAACAACTAAAAAGACTTATACTTGCTCTACCAAAGCAAAGCGAGCTTCTCCCTCTTGAGAAACTCGTTTTGCATCTCCGTCATCATCTCGTTATAAGCCAAAATAAGAGACTTCCTAAAACAATTCCGATACCGTAGCCAACTAATACATCCTTAGGATAATGCACTCCTCCGATTACTCGACAACAGGCTAATAGTGCTGATAAAATCAGCAACAAGATGCCCAGCCATAGATTGACACTTAGCACACCCATACTGATGATAGTGGCCGAAAAAACGTGACGGCTGGGCATGGATTGACCCGAGCTATCTTTTTCAATTAGGGGTTCGATTGCCCACGTTTCATAAGGTCGAGGTTGATTAATCACTTTTCTGACCCAAGATAATAAAACAAATCCCATACCAGGTATTAAAATGTAAGAGTAGACAGCTCTGCCATTTTTCCAAAACACAAAAGCCAAAAGTAAAGGATAGACTGCATACATGACCTTTGTAATCGTATGATTGATGAAACGGAGTTTTTTAACGTAAGAATGAAAAGGACGGGAGATACGCTCATAAAAATCATCATAGTTTTCCATAAGGTTATTATAACGAAAAAGCTAGGTCTTGCCCAGCTTTTCCATTTTTATGAGTTATACTGGCTTAAGTCTTGCTTCATCATGTAGAAGAAGATGTCGCCATAAGTTCCTGAATAATCAAATTCATGCCCATTGTAGACTAATTTAACAACCTTGTAGTAATCAGCAACACCGATGAGACAAGCTTGTTGTGAACACTCAAATTCTGCATAGCTATCAAAAGTGATGGTTTGTTCTTGTTTGCTGGCATTTAGGTAGGTAATTTCTAGCATAGATTTCTCCTTCTTACTCATATTTATCTTTGATTTGCTCAAACGTCTTGCCTTTTGCCACCCAATCAACTAATTTATCTAGCCTACGAATTTCCTGCATCAGAGGATCTTCTAAGGTTTCGATTTGAACACCACAGATTTTACCTGTGATATTGATACGATTTGGATTATAGGCTGGTGCTTGACGGAAAAAATCACCGTAGGTTAAGTCTGATTTTAAAAGCGTAGCGATTGTTTCGGTCGAATAACCTGTCAACCAAGAAGTGACCTCATAGACGTCTCGGGCAGTTCTACCCTTTCGCTCTGCCTTTGCTACCAAGGCCTGATAAACGCTAGCAAATGTCATGCTATAAATACGATGTGTCATGGCCTTATTATAGCACTTATGCTATACTTGGGGTAACAATCTGCTTGAAAGGATTTTACTCTTGATTTCAACTCTTTTATCGTACCATAAGGAAAGTTCTAAAATGAAGTTAGCCACCTAAGGGTATCAAAAAACATCTCAGAGAGATATAATTGTAATCACCACAACAACAATTAGAAAGATTCTGAGATGCAAAACTATTATACACCAAAAAGTAAACATTTGACACTAACTGAACGTAGAATGATTGAACGTTGGCTTCAAGAAGGGCTCTCAAATCGTGAAATCGCTAGGAGATTAGCTAAAGCTCCTCAAACCATTCACAACGAAGTCAAACGTGGTCAGGTTAGACAACAAGTGCGTAAAGGAAAATTTGAAGTGATCTACTCAGCTGATTTCGCTCAAAAAGCCTATCAAAACAATCGTAAACGTTCTGTTAAACAGCTCTCCCTAACCAAGGGACTCAAAGAAAAGATAACTCACTACATCCAACAGAAATACTCTCCCGAGATGATGGTAAAGTCAAAAGAAATACCTGTTCCCATCTCCACCATTTACTACTGGATTCATCATGGACACTTAGGATTGACCAAGGCTGATATGCTTTATCCTCGACAAGAGAAAGCTAAGAAAAAGCATGCTAGTCCCAATTTTAAGCCAGCTGGAAAGTCTATTGAGGAACGACCAGAAAGCATTAATAAGCGTGAGAATATCGGTGATTTTGAAATTGATACGGTTATTCAAACACGGGCAAAAAACGAGTGTCTGTTGACTCTAACCGATAGAAAGAGTCGTTATCAAATCATTCGACTCATCCCCGATAAGTCCGCGTCTTCAGTCAATCAAGCTCTGAAAGCAATCCTCAAGGATTATCAAATGAACTCTATCACAGCTGATAACGGGGCTGAGTTCAGTCGTTTAGCAGAAGTTTTTGACCCTGATCATCTCTACTATGCCCACCCGTATTCTTCTTGGGAGCGTGGTACTAATGAGAATCATAATAGACTCATCCGGCGTTGGTTGCCTAAGGGAAGCAAAAATGCGACTCAACAACAAGTCGCATTTATTGAAAACTGGATTAACAACTATCCAAAGAAACTATTCAATTATAAATCTCCTATAGAGTTTTTACAGACTGCCTAACTTGAACTTGAAATTTGGCTTATCGTACCATAAAAACGTTTTTTTAAAAACTTGTTTTTTTTTGGGAAGTTGGGTATATAGTAAAAGTGATAAAATATAGAAATAACTTGTTAGAAAGGAGGAATTTAGATAAATCAAGTTATTTTATTAAAAAATGTGAAAATATGATAAGAGTATTTGCTATGAAAAAAATTAAATATTTAATTATTTTTGTAATTAGTAGTTATTTAATTCTTAATTTTATGGTTTCAGATGGGTATCGATATGAGAAAATATTTTATGGATTGATGATTTTAATTCTTATAGGAATACTAGCTGTATCAAAGAATGAAAAATAAAAATGCTGGTGCAACATGCTTCAGCATTTTTATACTTGTCAAAAATCAAAAATTACTTTTTTGCTTCTTTCTTAAAAGTGCGGACGCTCCAAAGGTCTGGGAGACCTTTTGAGGTGGGAAATGAAGCTGACGAAGTCAGTATCACAACCTCCTACGGAGTTTCATTGCTACTTTTTGACCCTCTTTTTCGCAGTAGATGATTGGCTGTACTTGTCGACTACTCGACAGTGTGCAACCTAATCATCCTTGCGGGGGAACTACTACGAAATTGACTTTCAATTTCTGTAGTTCTCCCAAAAATCCGTTTTTATCAAGCCAATTCCCCTCGCTCTTTTATTTCTGAGCTTGGGCTAAAACTGTCCACTGGACAGTTTTACTAATAAGAATATCACCATGGCGAAAGAAGCTCTGGTAAATCAAGCCATTTATTGGTTCTTGATTTTACTTAAACTGCTAATTTTGATTTTGGATGAGTATCAGTTGGGTTCGGCATTCGGCTGATTCCACCGGAGGGGTATCAACTTTGAGAATGAGGCGAACAAATCACGCAGTCGGTTAAATAAAGGAGAGAGAATACTTATTCGTTCGGACAGACTTTTATGATTTACCACGATTAAGATAAAGCAAATCGTAGGAATTTAAAGAAATATACGATGATTATTCCTACAAAAAACTCTGGCAAAAAATCGCAGGCACTTTTTACTCACTATATTTTTCAATAAAAGCCTTAATCTCATCAACGGTTGATTCGCTACCTTTTAACAGACTATCTACCATCTGTTTATCAGAAAAATAGCTAAAATGTGGAACGGTCTTAATACCAAAGTAAGCAATGAATTCATTCCAATCTTTAGCATCAGCCTCATCTGAATTTAGGTAATAAATCCTTGCCGATTTCTCCTGATGAGCCTCCGCTAACTTTGGAACAAAAACCTGACAATACCCACATGTTGGACGACCTAAGTAGATTAAAAACTCCTCTGAATTAGCAATCTTCTCATTGAGCTCTTGCAAGGTAATTTCTTCTAGATTTGCTACAGACTCTTGATAAGTCCCTGTCTTTTTTTCTTGGAGTTCAGAACTTGATTGACGACCACAGCTCATTAGAAGAATACTTATCATAAAAAACGAAACGGTCACTAATATTTTCTTTAACATGTTTTACTCTCCGAACTCTTACCCTAGTGTCGCAATGGTACAGCCACTTCCTCCAGCCGTTTGTGGGGCATATTCAAAGTATTTAACATGTTTGTTACGACGAAGATATTTAGTTACTGCCTCACGAATGACTCCTGTACCAATACCATGAATAATGTCCACTTGTCCCATATTATTCAAAAGTGCTTGGTCAATAAAGGCATCCAACTCCTGCATGGCTTCCTCATAGCGTTTACCACGAAGATCCAAACGAGCCCTTGGCCCAGACCCTGTTGCAACTTTCTTGACCACATTGATTTGACGTTTCTTAGGTTTCTGAGCTTCTTCCTGCACCTTAACCAAGCTAAACTCGTCCTCGATTAAAGTCATCTTGATGATACCAACCTGAGCCTCCCAAGTTTTGTCCTTGATTTTCTTCACCAAAGTACCACGCTGACCATAAGCCGTCACGATGATATCATCACCCACTTCAGGATTTTTTAACTTTTTCGCTTTTTTCAAGACTTTATTGTGGGAAAGCTGAGCTTCTGGAGCAAGTTTTTTCAGTTGACCTTTAGCTTCAATCACTTCATGTGGTTTCAGAGCCGCGCGATCGTGGAGATCTTTAAGGATTTTATCGGATTCAGCAATCGCCAATTCAACCACCTCACGCGCCTCTGCTGCCGCTTTTTCAACTTCCTTGTCCTTAGCATGGGCAAATTCATTATACAATTTCTTAACCGCACGGTTAAATTTGAGATTTTCTTGCTCAACATCACGGATATGATCCAATCGTTTACGGCTTTCCACAGTCTGTGCTTCCAACTGCTCAATGATACGATTGACATCACTATCACGGTCAGTCATCTGCTCTGCTTTTTCCACAATAGTAGCAGAAAGTCCTAAACGGCGAGCAATTTCAAAGGCATTTGAGCGTCCAGGGACACCTTGCATGAAGCGGTAAGTTGGACTTAAGGTTGCCACATCAAACTCCATGCTGGCATTTTCAACATGCGCTGTCTCAATACCATAAGCCTTGAGTTCTGGATAGTGAGTTGTCGCCATCGTCTTAATGCCATTAAGGCGAAGATAATCAAGAATAGCCATCGCAAGACTAGCTCCCTCTTGCGGGTCCGTACCTGCTCCCAACTCATCAAAAAGAATAAGGCTATCCTCATCAGCAGCTTGTAAGGTCGCAACAACTTGTGTCATGTGGCTTGAGAAGGTAGACAAGCTCTGCTCAATAGACTGCTCATCACCAATATCCGCAAAAATGTCTTTAAAGACAGCAACCTTTGAACCCACATCCGCCAAAACAGGAAGACCAGATTGAGCCATCAACTGTGTCAAACCAAGCGTCTTTAGCATGATGGTCTTACCACCCGTATTTGAACCTGTGATCACAATACCTATCAGCTCATTTGGAAAATACAAATCATTTGGAACGGGATTAATCAGTAGAGGGTGTCTAACATTAAAGAGCTGAATACTCTTATCTGCTGATAAGGTCGGTACAACTGTCTTTTTCTCTCTCATGAACAGATACTTGGCACGCACCAAATCAATATGCCCTAAAATCCAAGCATTATTTCTGATAATGTGGGCATGTGGACGAAGCATATTTGACAGCTCGTGGAGCACCCTTGCCATCTCGTGTCGCTCATCAGCACGCAACTGCGTGATTTCTTCATTTAGCTGTACCACAGCACGTGGCTCAATATAGACCGTATTTCCAGAAGATGAAATGTCATGCACCACACCAGCAATTTTATTACGGTGCGAATTCCGCACAGGAAGCACTGAGCGACCATTACGAGAAGCAATCAGATTTTCTGATAAATAATCGGCACTTTTCTTCAGAATTCCCTGTAAGGTCTCACGTACCTGGCCTTCACTAATGGCAATTTGACGGCGAATTTTTTCCAATTCTGGACTGGCAAAATTTTCAATAAAGCCACCATCGTTAATGGCTTGAAGGCTTCCTGATAAACTTGGAAACACCTCAAGCGTCTCAAAAAGACGACCCAAAGCTTTTAGCTCTGCATTTTCCAAAAGACTATAAAAACGACTCATTTCAGCCGATACTTGAAGAACTTTTTTTAGCTCAATCAATTCAGCAACGTTCAAGTCTGCGTCTAACTCGAGGCGACGAAGAGGTTCTGAGACATCGCGCAAACTTCCCATGGCAAAACCGTGGTGCTCGATAAAAATGGCTTCCATATCCGAAATTTCGGTAAAGGATTGTTCAATCTTATCAGGATTTACCATGGGCTCAAGGTCACGTAATTCTACTAGCCCTTGCTGGGTTTGTAAATAAGGTTCAAAAAGACTTCTAACCTTGTTAAATTCTAATTGTTCAATAATCTTGTTATTCATGGTTATATTATATCACAGTAATAGATAAGAGGAGAAAAAAGAGCAAGTCTCACCTTAAATACAGCAAAAAAATCCAGAACATCTGTTCCAGATTTTAAAAAATCTTTGTCACCCAAAAATATTTCCAAAGTTGCGCGAAAATTGGGAAATTAATCAATAGCTTTATCATGATATGACTAGCTAAAAAATTCTGAATAGTAGTAGCTGGAACCGTTGCTACCAGTGTTAGTCCCATGCTAAAAAAGAGAATAGTAACTAAAATAGCAAGCCCACCACTCACACAGTTTAATAAAACACTATCAAACTGATCCAAGTTAACCAAGTGAAGAAAAATACCAATCACTCGAAAAGCGACATAGCTCAGACCATAAATACCAATAAAAGCAACACCTGCGTAGAAAACCCTATCAAGGTCAAAAACAGTGACATCCTTAAAAAAATGAACCACCGTATCTTGTCCTGGATTAACAAATGGCACCCAGAGCGTCAGCCTTTCTGCTAGTCTTTGGTAAAAATGATTTGCAATAAACAATGACATCACACTTGCAAGCGCATAGTAACCTTGTAACAAAATGCCACGCATGTAACCAATATAAAATTGCCAAGCCAGAATGAGGATAAAGAGTAAACCAATCATCTCTCATCCTCACTTAATTCCAATTCTAACTGATTATTTTTTTCCTTTAAGGCCATGATTTTCTCAGTTCGCAATCGCTCAAGCTCACGCTCTGTCTCTTCAAATACAATCTCGCGACTAAGTTGCGTGGATAAGGTGTTAATCGCCATCAAAATAGCAATCGTCTCATTATCCGCTTCAGGAAGGCTACGTTTAATCGCATCGTATTTTTCACGCGCAACACGTTCCACTTCTTCCATAAAAAGATTATCTTTATCCGTAGTGAGGGTTAGCGGTTTATTACCAAAAACAAATTTGTAACGATTTTTCATGTTTTAATCTCAAAGAACGTAACGGCTATACCATTTTTCGCCAATCCGCTCCGTGTTTAGTCGTATCTCACAACCAAACAACCCTTTCCATTATTACTCTAACTCCTACCATTATAACGCAAAATTAGAAAATGGTAAAATATGACCTTTTCTTCTCTTTATGTTACAATATTTCTATGAACACTATCGTCATGAAGATGGGAGAAGGACGAACTAAGTCCCTAGCTCAAGAACTCGCTAACTACCAAATTACTAACAATAATCCTTATGTTTCCTTTGCTGCTAAGGTTTCTAGCACAACCGTACTCGTTTACACTTCGGGTAAGATTGTCTTTCAAGGCAGCGGCGCCCAAGGCTTAGCGGAGTCCTTTGGTTATGTTTTGGAAAATAGCAAAGCAGTATCACCTGCTGGGCAAAATCTCTCATTGATTGGTTCAGATGAGGTTGGTAACGGTTCTTACTTTGGTGGCATTGCTGTTGTTGCGAGCTTGGTAACACCAGACGATCATGCCTTTCTCAAATCACTTGGTGTCGATGATTCTAAAAATCTAACAGACCTCAAAATTCGTCAGATTGCGCCAATCTTAGAAGATAAAATCCCTCACAAAGCTCTGCTATTGTCTCCTAAAAAATATAACGAAGTCGTGGGGGAAGGCAAAAAGCATAATGCCGTCTCTGTTAAAGTGGCTCTGCATAACCAAGCGATTTTTCTGCTCCTACAGGAAGTCGCAACACCCGATAAAATCGTTATCGACGCCTTTACCAGTCAGAAAAATTATGAAAAGTATCTCAAAAACGAAGCCAATCACTTCAATAATCCTCTGACTTTTGAAGAAAAAGCTGAGGGGAAATACTTAGCCGTGGCGGTTAGCTCCATCATTGCCAGAAATCTCTTTCTTGAAAATCTGGAAAAGCTGAGCAGTGATCTTGGTTATAAACTCCCAAGCGGAGCAGGAGCAAACTCTGATAAGGTTGCCAGCAAAATCCTTTCTGCCTACGGGATGGAAGGACTTCATTATGCCGCAAAACTCCACTTTGCTAATACACAAAAAGCACTAAAACTCTCGAAATAAGAGAAAACTATTAACTACTTGAAAGGACAAAAAACGTTCGAACCTCTCGAACTAACACTATTTTTTAATCTATGAAACAATTTATCAAAGAATGGGGACTTTTTCTCCTCACAATGTCTGCTATCCTCCTCTCTTCTATCTTTGTTTGGTTCAGCGTTACTGTTGATGGTCACTCTATGGACCCAACCTTAGCCGATAAAGAATATCTCTTTGTCGTAAAAATCTCTAAAATTAATCGTTTTGACATTGTCGTCGCAGATGAGACTGATGAGAACGGTGAATCTAAAAAAATCGTAAAACGTGTCATCGGTATGCCTGGAGATACCATCACCTATGACAACGACACCCTCTATGTCAATGGTCAAAAAACTGAAGAACCTTATTTAGACGAATACCGTAAGCTGTTTGCTAAGGATAAATTGCAGAGCACCTACTCTTATAGCAAACTTTTCCAACAATTAGCGGAACAGTCACCCTCATTTACGGCTGATCGTACTGGTTCAAGCTCCTTTACAGTTACCGTTCCAGAAGGACAATACTACCTTCTCGGAGATGACCGTATCGTCTCAAAAGATAGCCGAGCAGTAGGAACCTTTAAAAAAGAAGCCATCATTGGTGAAATCAAATTCCGCTTCTGGCCATTTAACAAAATCGGAACCGTTGATTAAAAGTTGCCAAAATTTGTCATCACTATCTAGTGAAAAACTCACATTTCAAGGTTGAGCTACGCTCAACCTTTTTACTAAAAAACTATGAACGAAGTATATTTTTCAGGCGAGATTAATCGCATTATTTTTGAAAATGCTAGTAATTTTTTTAAAATTATCTTGCTAGACATTGAAGACACAGACAGTGACTTTAATGATTTTGAAGTCATCGTGACAGGAACGATTGCTGATGTTATCGAGGGGGAAAACTACACTTTTTGGGGAGAATTGACCCAGCACCCTAGGTATGGTGAGCAGCTCAAAGTCACTCGCTACGAGCGGGCTAAACCGACTTCCTCTGGTTTGGTCAAATATTTCTCCAGTGATCATTTCAAAGGCATCGGGAAAAAAACAGCTGAAAAAATTGTCCAGCTTTACGGTGATAATACCATTGATAAAATCTTGGAAGATCCATCAAAATTAGCTACCATTTCTGGCTTGTCCAAAGTGAACCGTGAAGGCTTTCTTGCCAAATTAAAGCTCAATTATGGAACTGAACAAATTCTCGCAAAACTTGCCGAATATGGATTGACCAACCGTGTTGCCTTTGAGATTTTCAATCAGTATAAGGACATGACCCTTGACATCATTCACGAAAATCCCTACCAGTTAGTAGAAGATATTCAAGGGGTTGGTTTTAAAAGTGCTGACCTTTTGGCAGAAAAGCTGGGCATCGAAGCTGATGCACCCCAGCGCTTCCGCGCAGCCCTTGTTCACAGCCTCCTAGAAGCCTCTTTGGAAAAGGGGGATACCTATGTCGAAGCTAAGGAATTATTGGAAAGGGCACTTTACATCCTAGAAGAGGCTCGCCAAATTGAGCTAGTTCCTGCGCAGGTCGCTCAGGAACTCCAAAACTTAATCGCCGAAGATAAGATTCAAAATGTTGAGACGCGTATCTTTGATAATACCCTCTATTATGCAGAAGAAGGGATAAAAAAACACCTATCTCGCATCATGGAAACCCCATTAGAAAAAAATCTTGACGACGATAAAATCTCCGAAGCAATTACTCGTATCGAAGCCAATTTCAAGTTGGCCTATGATGACATACAGAAAAAAGCCATTCACGATGCCTTAAAGAGCAAAGTTTTCATTTTAACCGGTGGACCTGGTACTGGAAAAACAACTGTTATCAACGGCATCATTGAAGCATACGGTAAACTCCACGGCATTGACACTCATAAAAACGAAGTTCCTATCACTCTAGCTGCCCCAACAGGACGTGCTGCCAGACGCATGAATGAGCTGACAGGATTGCCAGCAGCGACCATTCATCGTCACCTCGGACTAAATGGGGACAATAACAACGATTACCAATCCATTGATGATTATCTTGATTGCGAGCTTATCATCATTGATGAGTTCTCTATGGTAGACACTTGGCTGGCTAACCAACTTTTTGCCTCAATTGCCAGCCATACACAAGTTATTATTATCGGTGATAGCGACCAGCTTCCGTCTGTCGGCCCTGGGCAAGTTTTAGCTGATTTGTTAAAAATAGCAGAGCTTCCACAGGTTGCCTTAACCAAAATCTTTCGACAGTCTGAAGATTCGACCATTGTTACCCTAGCTAGTCAAATGCGTTCGGGACAGCTTCCTGA
The DNA here is from genome assembly GCF_041081565.1 of Streptococcus hillyeri. Lineage (NCBI taxonomy): Bacteria > Bacillati > Bacillota > Bacilli > Lactobacillales > Streptococcaceae > Streptococcus > Streptococcus hillyeri. Next base: position 2,133,889 of record NZ_CP163513.1, read on the forward strand.
TGATTTTACCCAGAAAAAAGCTGACCGCTCTTATTTTGAAGCTCAAGCACAATACATTCCAGATATGGTGGAAAAGATTGTTCGCTCTGCCTTGAAATCTGGTATCAAAGCACAAGATGTCCAAATTCTAGCACCCATGTACCGAGGACAAGCAGGTATTACCAACCTCAATACTCTCATGCAAAACCTCCTTAATCCTAAGGAAGAAAAACTCGAATTTCTATTCAACGATCAAATCTTTAGGAGCTCTGACAAGGTCTTACATCTGGTTAATGATGCAGAACTCAATGTGTTTAATGGAGATCTTGGCTACATTACCGAATTAATGCCCGCCAAATACACAGACAGCAAACAAGATGAAATCACCATTCAATTTGATGGGAACGAAGTCACCTATCCTCGCAATGAGTGGCACAAGATTACCCTTGCCTACGCCATGTCTATCCATAAATCTCAGGGCAGTGAGTTTCAGGTAGTTATCCTACCTATCACGCGCCAGAGCGGTCGCATGCTCCAGCGTAACCTCATTTATACAGCCATCACACGCTCTAAAAGCAAACTCATCATGTTGGGAGAACTCTCCGCCTTTGACTACGCTGTCAAAAATGAAGGAGCTAGTCGTAAAACGTATCTAGTGGAACGCTTTGGCAATCAAGTAGTTGCCAGTCAGACAGTCCCTGTTCTTGATGAATCAACTACAAGCCCCCTATCATCAAATGCAGAATCGCCTACCACAGACAGCCCTGCTTTATCTCCACAAAAGCCTGAAAATTATCGTCTCACCGAAGAAAACTTTCTAACGATTGATCCAATGATTGGTATAACAGAGGAAGATATCGCAACCTTTTTTAAGTCATAATAGCTAATTAGCAGGTTATCTTTATGAAACTTTTATCTTTTCTTAATGGTCAGTTTAGCAAGACATGATATGATGAAAGCAACAAATAAATAATGTAGACAGTGATAAGGAATAGAACAATGTCTTAAGAAATTTCTATCATCAAATAGACTTGACAATATCCTGACACTCACTACAGTACATAAGGAGACAAAATCATGACTACTACTCGTCAAAGTAAAAAACTCGCAAAATTGGCTATCCTTGGTGTAGGGTTCTTATTCAGCTCCCAAGCTATGTTTGGAACAGTCTCAAACAAACCTACAGCTAGCACAACACCAGCAGCGGATAACTCAACTATCTTCAAAGACACCCAAAAACTTGCTACTGATTCTAATCAAGCGACTGCTGAAAACTGGATGTCATTTGGCTTCTTATTCTAAAATGTGACATACGAGTTCTTTAATCCTCAAGTCAATTAGCTCCCTTTTGAAGATAGTAAGAAATCTACACATTAAAAAATGGCTTATACTTGATTAAAATTTAACACATAAAAATTCCCAACCATCAACGTTTTTAAAACATCATGGTAGGGAATTTTATGATTTATAGATATCTTTAATACTTGTCAAAAATCAAAAATTACTTTTTTGCTTCTTTCTTAAAAGGTGCGGACGCTCAAAAGATTTGGGGGGCATTTTGAGGTGGGAAATAGAGTTGACAAAGTCAACATCAAAACTTCCTTTGGAGTTTCATTGCTACTTTTTGAGCCTAGGTCTCAAAAAGTCCGTTATAATCAAGAGTTTACTCTTGATTATAATACCACCATGGCGAAAGAAGCGATGGGAAATTGATACCTTTATTGATTCTTAAGTTTGCTCAATATGCTAATTTTGATTTTGGTTGAGTATAAACTATCCGTGATTGAAAATAGAATAGAGCAAAGCAGATAATCACTACTAGACCACTATTTATTAAAATGACTTAACCGTAATAGGTTTTATATCAACTCATCTCGACTGACTTGCTCATAATTTTGCTGACCATCATTTAGCCTCTCCCAGATGACAACCTCTCCTTGTGCTAATGACTTTTGCACATCAATAATCCGTTGATTTGAAGAACCTCTGAATTGCAACATGAGGTTCTTTTTTGTACGATCAAAACGTCCATCCACCAAAATATCAATCAAATGGAGCAATTCCAATTTATCATCGGTCTCCAGCATCATTTCTTCCCAAGTGTAACCTGTCCAAGACCAAATATCTTTCTCTGGCAATTCCCTGCGAATGCGTTTGACAAGAGGCAGTAAAATCCCTGTATTTAGGAAAGGCTCGCCACCAAGAAGTGTCAGCCCTTGCACATAAGGCTGAGCCAAATCTGCCATAATTTGGTCTTCCAATTCTTTCGTGTAAGGAATGCCTGCGTTGAAGGACCAAGTCGCCACATTATAGCAGCCTTCACAATGAAACATACAACCAGCAACATAGAGACTACAACGAACGCCTTCACCATCAACAAAATTAAAGGCTTTATAATCAATAATCCGCCCCTGACTAAGTTCCTCACTCTTCCATTCTTGCGGTTGAGGATTATTCATCACCTACCTCCTTTCACACAGGTACCATCATGCCTATATACTTGCTTCCTCAATCCAGTAGCGCTCTGTCCCCTCACGGGTATCCTCTAGGACACCCCCATTCGCCACGATAACAGCACGACTAGCTGAATTGTCAACACTACAAGTCACTAGAATTTTCCTTATATTTTTAGAAATGGCTGCGCTGACGCCCTGTTTCAACATTTCCTTGGCGTATCCCTTGCCACGCTCAGATGGTCTGACAGAGTATCCAATATGACCACCTTTCTCACGTAAGTAATCATTTAATCGCAAGCGCAGATTGAGAAAACCAACAGCACGGTCCCCTTCAAAGCCGACAAATTGCACCGCAGGGACCCAGCCTTCTGGAATATTGAACCCCATCTCCGCATCCGCATTTCCAGCTAGCCATTCGTCATAATCAAAGTTTTCAGTAGTCCAAAAACCACCATCGTGAGCTGAACCCGTTTCTTCAAACTCCCGCATAAGGTTTAGCACTGCTTCTTTATCAGCTAAGGTCGGTCTGCGTATTTCCATAAAATGCCTCCAAATTCAATTCACCAAATGGCTCTTCTGAACGATTAATCTGATCACAAATCCAATGACTTAACAAACTGGATTCAGGTGACACAGGATTGATTCCAGTCTCAATAGCCTGTAAAAAAGCCTTAATAATGCTCTCAAACCCACGTTTGTAGAGTGTGGTATCCCAAGAACCAAAGTTTTTACGTGTCTGATGCGTTCCTGTAAAAATCGTCAACTCATCCAAATTTTCCAAGTGGTAAGTTAATTGTGGTGTTTGCACCTCCATGATTTCACGACGACTTCCAGACTGCAAGTTCATGCTGGCTACGATAGAGGCTTGAGCCGTCTGTAATTGAACAGATACCTGACTCAATAAACCGTCAACCAGATGATAATGGAAATGTCCCGCAATCGGTTTGTCATCAGCTAGATAAAGTGCGGTGTCCAACGGATGAATAAAGAAATCAAAGAGCTTGTATTGCAACTCACCCAGACGGTTCACATCATTTTTCTCCACCACAATGCGTTTCTTATCTGTCTGCTCTGCCATGTCCAAAACCCTAGGCGCAAAACGACGGTTAAAGCCTGCCATCAAAAAGGTACCGTTGGCTGCCGCTAGCTCATAAAGAGCCTTGGTCGTCTCGTAAACCTCCGTCAAAGGCTTATCCATGTAGACTGGAATTCCTTTTTCTAAAAACAGCTGCGCAAGGCTCACATGAGCCACTGTCGCTGCATGGATAAAGACCCCATCTAACAATGCCTCAGCTAAAGATTCGACTGTATCGTAAGTTGTGCAAGCTCCAAATAAACTTGCCACCTCTGCCAATACGGCTTGATTTCTGGTTGACACATGCCAATGAATGCCCGATAACTGTCTCATATAAGGCAAGTAAGCTTTCTGTGAGATTCCACCTAGTCCAACAATACCAATCTGTTTCATCTATTCTCCTATCCGATGTTCGTCAACTAAAAATATCTAGCCAACTCCCAAATTGCACTTATCAAAAGACCAAAAAAGCAGGTGATAGCTATTCACCACCTGCCTCCTACTTGTTCGCTTATTTTTTCTTAGTCGCTTTTTTCAAGAGCGCTTGCACGCGCGCCTTCTTATCGTTTTTTACAGTCGAATGTTTCTCGTGAAACCTTTCAACCTGCTGCATGCCCTTATAATCTAATTGATATTTTCCCATGACCTGCTCCTTTCTTTCATGCTTTTCCATTTTTTACAAAAAAGACTTTTCAAGCTCAAAAATATCTGCCATCGGTACTATTTTGGTTGAAAAACCGTCCTGACTTTCTTTAGACCAAAGAAACGGATAATAACTAACTCCTTCGTGAGGTTGGAGTTGTTCCAAATCCTGCTCCCAGCCCTCCCATCTAGCGTGACTGTAAAACATAGCCATCCTTTGAGGACTGGTACTAAATAAAATCAATTCATTGTAAGAAATGTCTAAATCTTCCCACTCTAAACCATCTGCTGAAAAATAACGAATTTTTCCATCTGATTGTTGCGCAAACAGTCCACCTGTGACATCTTCTGCTACTATGAGAGATGAGAACTCTGATAACTCTTCATTTTTGGTGGCAAAATCATACTGACCACTGCCATAAATTCGAAGCCAGTTTTCCACGACTATACCACCTGTATGAAGCAAGATATTACCCATAAAAGATTCTTCATCAATTTGATAAATTGACTTTAAATGGTCCACCGCCTGAGGATTTGGCTCACAAATCTTAACTGTCATATCTGTCTGACAATACTGTTTTTCTAACCAATCAATCATATCACTCATCAATTTCCCTCAACCTTAATCGTTGAGCCGTTCATGTGTTTCACACGTGCAGAGATTTCCTTGTGACGGCCATTGACCATCGGACGCGCCTGCGGATTTCCTAAATAGCCACAAGTACGCTTCACTACGTCCACCGTCTTAGGATCACTGTTTCCACAATTTGGACACTTAAAGCCACGTTCAGTTGGATCAAAATCACCTTCAAAATGGCAAGCGTAGCACTTATCAATTGGCGTATTGGTTCCCAAATAGCCGACACGATCATAAGCATAATCCCATACAGCTTCAAGCGCCTTCGGATTTTGTTGAAGGACTGGGTATTCGCAGTAATGAATAAAGCCTCCGCTGGCACCAGCTTCTGGGTAGATTTTTTCAAAATCTAATTTTTCAAATGGTGTTGGGTTCTTACGAACATCATAGTGGAATGAATTGGTGTAATACTCTTTATCCGTAATGTTTTCCACAATACCGAATTTCTCCGTATCCAAACGACAGAAGCGGTCTGTCAAACTCTCTGATGGTGTCGAATAAACTGAGAAATGGTAGCCGTACTCGTTTGACCAACTTTCACAGAATTCTTTCATCTGACGGACAATATCGACCGTAAAATCTTTAGCGGCAGCATTTTTCTCCCAATCGCCACCATAGAAAACCGTTGCCACCTCGTAAAGTCCAATGTAACCAAGAGATACCGTTGCACGACGATTTTTAAAGAGTTCATCAACCTTATCCGTCTTCTCCAAACGTTGTCCAAAAGCACCATATTGATAGAGGATTGGCGCATTAGCAGGCGTCGCCTCTTTGACACGCTCCACACGATAGACCAAAGCGTCCTTAGCAATAGTCATACGCTCTAGGAAAAGGTCCCAAAACTTGTCAATATCACCATCTGACTCTAGGGCAATGCGGGGCAGATTAACCGTAACAACCCCTAGATTCATACGTCCAGAAGTCACATCATTGCCATTGTCATCTTTCCATCCTTGCAAGAACGAGCGACACCCCATTGGCGCCTTGAAAGAACCTGTAAGCTCAATAATCTTATCATAGCTCAACATATCTGGGTACATGCGTTTCGTTGCACACTCCAAAGCCAATTGCTTAATATCATAGTTTGGTGTCCCTGGCTCCAAATTAAGCCCACGTTTCACCGTAAAGATTAATTTTGGAAAAATCGCGGTGCGACCTTCACGACCCAAACCTTTAATGCGGATATTAAGAATAGCCTTTTGAATTTCACGTTCAAACCAAGACGTTCCCAAACCAAAACCTAGGGACGTAAATGGTGTTTGCCCATTGGAAGTAAACAAGGTATTAATCTCATACTCCAAAGATTGCATGGCATCATAGATGTCTTTTTGTGTCTTTTGACGGGCATAATCTTCACGCTTCTCTTCGACCACCCACTCCGCAGCATCTTTCAAATGCTTTTGGTAATTAAGCTCTGCGTAAGGCGCTAAAAATTCATCAATGCGATCTGCCGTACAACCACCGTATTGACTAGAAGCCACATTGGCAATGATTTGAGAAATCTGAGCGGTCGCTGTCTGAATGGATTTCGGACTTTCCACCTCAGCATTTCCAATCTTGAAGCCATTTTTCAACATCCCTTCAAAATCAATCAAACAACAATTGGTCATTGGTGTATAGGGACTATAATCCAAGTCATGATAGTGAATGTCACCTTTTTGATGGGCATTCGCCACATGAGGTGGTAACATTTTGAGACCGATTGATTTACCGACAATACCAGCCGTCAAATCACGTTGGGTATTGAAAACATCACTGTCCTTATTGGCATTCTCATTAACCACCGTTTGGTCTTTATTAAGCAATTTATCAATTGAAAAATTAATATCCGTTGCCTTGGCACGGTCAAAATCACGTTTGGTACGGTAGTTGATGTATTCCTGAGCCAGAGCATATTCTCCAGCCTTCAAAAGCTCATGTTCAACAATATTTTGAATTTCATAAATTTTAATATTGTCATGAAAGCGATCATTGATTTCTGCAACAATACTTGCTGCAAGTCCCTCAAGTTTATTTTCAATCAGAGGTGTCAGCGATGTTATCTCATTACTTGCTCGCACTAGCGCCTGATAAATTTTATCCGTATCAAAAGCTACCTGTCTACCATCACGCTTAATTACTGTAATCGTTTTAATCACCATCACTGATACACTCTTTTCCTTTAAATGTTAACAAAGTCTATTATAGCATTACCACAAAAAAAATCAACATATTGTGCCAAAAAATATTTAAAACACAATATATTGATATCAAACCCTTATTTTAATTGGTAAACGGTAAAATGCTCTAGATTGTCTAAAGACAATTTCGTGTAATGTTTTGATAAACTTTCTGTGACCGATTGGCTCACCGTCAAGGCATTATTCACGACAACGATTTTTGATTGACTACCTAAAAAGTCATCTTCAAAGTCTCTGACACGACTGTCAGAAGCCTGATAAAGACTAGCCACCGGATAATGAGTTGCCGTACGACGCTTGCTTAACAAATAAATGTCTGCCCGATTATCAATGACAACCACAGGCTCATCAGCAGCCGTATTCTCCTTAAGATAGCTAGCAATCACCGCCCGTTCACTATCCAAACTCTCATGCGTCATCTTTTGGTAAAATGGCAGAGCTAATGCCACCACTACCAAGACCACTGGACCCATCAGATGGCTAACGAGGAAGCTTCCCCACAAGCTACGCTCATCCTCTGGACGACGGTGTGAATTGCGACGCATCTGACGTTGCTTGGCAAAACCATCAAGGCTAATAACCGTTAATATTAGGCCAAATGGCAGAGCTGGCAAGAGCTGATAGAAAGCCCAGCTTTTTGACAAGACCGCCCAAACCACATAAACCAAAAGACTAAGAAATAGTAAAACACGAGACAACTGATCTGTCTTAACTTTTCGAATGTGCTCAAAAAAGACCACTCCCCCTAAAAGTAAACCAGATAAGAAAGCAAGCCCAACTTGCAGAAGCACTGTCTGCCAAAGAGAACCATCCCCCCATGCCAAATGTGTGAAATTATAAATCAGAACCTGTCTCAAATAAGGAACCGTAAGCTCAAGGGTAAAAATGAAATACCCCACCGTATAAATGATGAGAATCAATCCAAAAAAGATAGCAAGATTCTGATAGAACCCACGTGCCAAACGCTTTTGAGACAAATTATATCCTGATAACAGCACAAAAGCAATCAGCCAAAATAACAAGGTCTTAGGCTCAAAAAACAAAGCCAAGGCAGCATTAAGCCCGTAAAGAATAAAACCCTCGTCCTTAGTCATTCCTGCAAAATAACGAATAAGGAACCAAAGCCCCATCAAAACAAATGGTGCCGCCCACTGCATAGGATAAAGCCCCCCAAAACCAAGAACAATATTAGCCAAATAAAAAGCTATTCCTCCAGTCATACTAGCATCATGGCTATCCGTATAAAACAGAATGATTTTTGAAAGCGTCACTCCTGATACATAAAGTGCTAACAATTGAATCCCAAGCAGATACAGTTGGCTTCCCCATGCCTGACTAAGACCAATGACAGCATAAAAAAGAAAACCGCCTGTTGTAAAAAGATCACTATAAGGTAATTGATTCTTCACCATCATCAATCCCGCATAAAGATTAAATTGCTGATAATCTGTCGCCAAAGAAGTCATATAAGGCAAGACAACAGTCAATGCAGTCACAATAACACTCAAAAGTAATAGTTGAAAGTGTTGTGTAAAGCCTAAATGAAAATGTCTTGGAGCTTTTGGTTCTGTCTCCTGTAGATATTGACTGTCTTCAAGAGACTCATAAATCTCTCTATCCTCACGATGTCTACGACTATACGTCCCTCGTTGAGTTATTTGCATTTCTTTAGTATCGTTCACGATAAGTCTCCTTGCTAGTTACCTTTCTAGTATAACCAAAAACTAGCATATCGTCAATTTTTCCAAGAGCTTGGCATAGCGTAACATTTCTTTAAAAGTATGCAAATACTTGGATTCATAACGTTCCATAAACGCTTTTTCTTCTTCTGTTAGTCCCATAAATAGTCTCCTTTCAAAAGAATATTCGTAACAAAAGAAAAATGTCTCCGACAAACTAAAAAAGTTGAGATAAGCACCTCAAGTACCTATCTCAACTTCTTGTCTTATTCATTTTCATCAAGGAAGCTATTGAAAACTTCTTCAATCATATCCCATTCAGCATCTGAATCTTCTGGGATTGGTTGTAAATCGCCTTCAGTACCATCTTCATTTTCAGTGAATGAGTAAGCTTGAATTTCAACTTCACCTTCTGCATCTTCTTCTGCCCCATGAGGTACAAGAAGAACATAGTTTTTACCAAATTCTTCACGCCCATCAATGGTCATCAAGATTTCAAAAAGTGTTTCGTTTCCTGCTTCATCAACAAGAGTGATCAATTCCACATCTTCGTGGTTATGGTTGTGTTCGTGTGACATAGTGTCTCCCCTTCTCTATAGGCTAAACTCAAAGATTTCTTGTTCTCTTTCTTTAGCCAAAATCCTTTATTATTAAAAATGTCTATCTAAGTAATTTTGCAAAATAAGCTGCGCTGCTAATTTATCAATGACCTTCTTACGTTTACCACGACTAATATCTGCCTGTTCAACCAACATACGTTCAGCCTGAACCGTTGTCAAACGCTCATCCTGATAATCCACTGGTAAACTGAAAAGCTCAGCAATTTTTTCGCCATATGAACGACTAGCCTCAACACGAGGTCCTTCAGTGTTGTTCATATTTTTAGGAAGTCCAACGACAAATTTGTCAACACGGTATTCCTTGACCAATTCACCTAAGCGATCAAATCCAAAGTTGCCAGCTTCTTCATCAATTTTAATGATTTCAACCCCTTGTGCAGTAAAACCGAGTGGATCACTAATCGCAACACCAACCGTCTTAGAGCCAACATCTAGTCCCATGATTCTCATTTGAGGTCAATCCCATTTCCTTTAAGATAGTAACGAACAAGCTCTTCAACAATTTCATCGCGCTCATACTTACGAATCTGATTGCGAGCGTCATTATAGCGTGGTACATAGGCAGGGTCACCACTCAATACATAACCAACAATCTGGTTAATTGGATTATAGCCCTTTTCATCCAAAGAACGATAAACACTCGTTAATGTCTCGCTAATCTCCTTGCGATTTAAATCGTTCAGATTAAAGCGGACAGTTTCTTCTGTAAATCCCATAAAAACACCCTCTTTCTGCTATGGTCATGGCTCTATTATAGCTTATTATAGAGGATTTCACAAGTTTTCTAGTGTTCTTTTAAATGACAGAATACGAAAAATTAGCCTTTTATCTAATCTCGTAACAATCACTAGTGATACTATCAGACTGCCTAACCAATAAATAAGAAAATTGAACTGTGATATAACTTTCCATACAACAAGCGTTCCTTTATTACTTTACGAGTCCGTGGCACCACAAAAACGCCAGATACTCTCTGGCGTCCCTTTTCATTTTTACAGTGCTGCACGCATGCGAGCTTGAGCGTTCTCGACATTACGAATCGAACGTGGTAAGAAGGTGCGAATATCATCTTCTTTATAACCAACTTGCAAGCGTTTATCATCAACTAAAATAGGGCTTTTTAAAATGCGAGGATTTTCTTGAATTAAGTTAATCACTTCATTAACACTCAATTCATCAAGATCAAAATTAAGGGCTTTAGCATAGCGATTTTTTGAAGAAATAATGCTTTCAACCCCTTCTTCAGTTTTGGTTAGAATATCCATGATTTCCTCTCTGGTGAGAGGCTCTTTACCAATATTTTGTTCTTTGTAAGGGAGTTTGTGGGCATTAAGCCAACTTTTGGCTTTTTTACAGCTAGTACAACTTGAAACTGTATAAATAGTAATCATGTTCCGTCTCCTTTCACATGATAGTATGATTATACCACAAACATCCTATGAATAACATAGGTCTTCGGACCTATTTGCTATTAAAATACAAGTTTTGAGGTTTTAAACACAGCGTCGTTATAAAATGTCCCACATTGATAACAACACTGACAGGCCGAACTTTCATTCACAGCAACTGACTTCTCTTTAAAAATCAGTTCCTATTCAGCCTTCTTAATCATCCAACTCAAGCTCAATAGCAATATCTTCAGTATCAATTTCCGGTGCTGAAGTAACTTCTTCGACAACTGGAGTTGCTTTAGCAGCTTTTTCTTCGTCGCTTTCTTCAAGCAAGCCATAGTGCAAACGAACCTTACGATCGATTTCTTCAAACACTTCAGGGTGTTCTTTCAGATACTCTTTAGCTTTTTCTGAACCTTGGCCAATTTTCTCATCGTTGTATGAGAACCAAGCGCCAGCTTTTTTGATAATATCCAACTCTGTCGCAATCTTAAGAAGCTCACCTGTTTGTGAAATGCCTTCACCATACATGATTTCAACTTCTGCCACTTGGAATGGCGGAGCAACTTTGTTTTTTACGACTTTAATCTTAGTTTCTTTACCAATACTTTGATCTTTTTGGTCGCCAGTCCCTTTGATTTGAGTGCTACCACGTACATCCAAACGTACAGAAGCATAGAATTTCAACGCACGGCCACCAGGAGTTGTCTCTGGATTACCAAACATTACGCCCACTTTTTCACGCAATTGGTTGATAAAGATGGCAATCGTCTTTGTTTTATTGATTGAGGCACCAAGTTTACGCATGGCTTGACTCATCATACGAGCTTGAAGACCAACATGGCTATCACCAATATCTCCATCAATCTCAGCACGTGGCACAAGAGCAGCAACTGAGTCAATAACGACCAAATCAACTGCACCTGAATCGATCAATTTACCAGCAATTTCTAGCCCTTGCTCACCTGAGTCAGGCTGAGAGAGAAGCAACTCATCAATATTAACCCCAAGAGCTGCTGCATAGGCTGGATCAAGGGCATGTTCCGCGTCGATAAAGGCAGCAATACCACCCTCTTTTTGTGCTTGAGCAACCGCATGAAGGGCAACTGTTGTTTTACCTGAACTTTCAGGACCGTAGATTTCAATAATACGTCCTTTAGGGTAGCCACCCGCACCAAGAGCGATGTCTAGCGCCAATGAACCTGAGCTCATCACTTGAACTTTCTGCTCCGCACGTTCACCCAATTTCATCACAGCGCCTTTACCAAAGTCTTTTTCAATGCCTTTTAAGGCTTCTTCCAAAGCTTTCTGACGCTCGTCACCAAATTTTTTGGTAATTTCTTCTGTCTTTTTGGTTTTCTTAGCCAATATTTTTACCTCTTCTTAGATATTCTCTCTATTATACTAAAATTTCATCAGATAATAAAGCCTGACGCACAAGATTGAAAGCATGAAGAGTGGCGATATAACGGACATCCGCACGACTACGCCCACCAATTACCACCTTAATACTTGTCACACTCTTTTCACTAGCAAGTCCTATGAAAACTGTTCCTACCGGTTGTCCCTCTAGTTCATCTGGCCCAGCGACACCTGTAAGAGAGATTGCAAAATCACTACCAACTAATAATCGTGCCTGCTCTGCCATTTTTTCAGCCGTAAAAGCCGAAACCACACCATGACCTTCCAAGTCTTCCTTAGCAATACCAAGCATTTTAGCCTTTTCTGACAAACTATAAGTCACAAAACCACCTGCAAATACTTGAGATGCTCCTGAAATATCAGCAATGCTTGATTGGAAAAGCCCAGCTGTTAAACTCTCAGCTGCTGTCAAGGTCTTCCCCTTTTCTTTCAGTAGGTTGACCACAGTTTGGGCTAGACTATTGTCATCGCCGTAACCATAGCAGAGCTCCTTGAGAGCTTTTCCTTCTAAGGTTTTAACAGACAAGATTTGACTTTCGAACCCCTCTAAACGAGCAATTGCCTCCGCCTCTGAAGTCGCCTTGGTCGAGAGACGCAAGGTCACCTCGCCCGTCTTAGCATAAGGAGCAATGGTTGGATCTGTCTGCTCATCAATCAGATCAGACAAAACCGTCACCAATTGGCTTTCCCCAATCCCAAAGAAACGGAGAACACGAGAATACAGGCGTTTATGGTCCTGACTTAGAAGTGGTACTAGGTTTTCATTAACCATCGGCTTTAGCTCACTCGGTGGACCAGGCAAGACGACATAACGAACCCCATCAGCCTCAATTAAGCCTCCTACAGCCAAACCAGTCACATTTTGGATGGGGATTGATCCTTCCACTAATTGTGCCTGACGTTCATTGTTTGGTGTTCGAGCATACTGTGGACGCGTAGAAAAGAAGTCATCTAATTTTTGACTGGCTTGAGAGTCAAAAACCAATTTTTTTCCAAGGTATTTCGCCAAAGTCTGCTTGGTTAAGTCATCCTCAGTCGGACCAAGACCCCCACACAAAATCACCAAATCGCTCCGCTTTGCCGCAATGTCAATCACAGATAAGAGACGCTCCTCATTGTCTCCAACGGCTGTCTGAAAATACACATCAATCCCCAGCTCCGCCATTTTCTCCGACAAAAATTGAGCATTCGTGTTGACAATCTGCCCTGTTAAAATTTCGGTCCCAACCGCAATAAGTTCAGCTTTCATATGACCTCCTATATGATTATTCGTTATTTATGAGGATATTTTATCATAAAAAAACTCACCTGTATAAAATACAAGTGAGGCTTTTGTAACTTATTGAACCAAATTTAATAAAGCTGGTCTTGCTTCACCAAGCATAGTTAGGTTCAACACAGGTCAGCATAGCATTTAATAATTCTTCTGGTGCTACTTTTTTCAATCCACCATAGACAGGATCACTAACTCCAGCAGATGGGTCAAGATAGTAGATATACGCTATATCTTTTCCATTTTCAGTAAGCTGAGAGCCATTTCCTATAACGTTATGTTCACCAACTTTACCAGGGTAAATTTTTGAACTATCAAAAATATAATAGACAGAGTAACATTCATCAACGAATGAAATTTCATTACAGAATTATCATTTGTAAAGCTTTTTCCTTTTTCAATCTGATTTTCTATTTTTTTGAAAGCTTTTGAAAAAATCATCTCATGATGCCTAAAGAGGCTGAGAAAAAAATTATCCCAACCTCTATATTATTTTAAATATTGAGTTAACCACCTAAAAATAAATAACCTAAAGCCATCGTTACAAAGAACGCAAACAAGAATAGTAAACCAAACCAAAAATATTTTATTTTTTTTGCATACTAATGATAATATCACTAAACATATTCCATATAATGGAAATACGTTAAGAAGTAAAGTATTACTAATAAAATAATTTTGACCTAGCCATCGATTTGGAACAAATGCTAATGATAGCCACACAAGGATAGGTATACCGACAATTAATACAAAATAATCATCAGCAATTTTTTTGATACTTTTTAACATCCTATCTATTTCCTCCTTTTTTGATATAATGATATCTTCATATTTTTTATATTTTCAAAATGTATAATATTTTCACACCTAAAGGAGGACTAATATGCGCTGGGATTATGGACAAATCTATAAAACAATCAGAACATCAAAAGGATATACGCAAAATGACGTCTGCGGAGACTTTATGAGTCGCTCCACACTTGCTAAAATCGAAAGTGGTGAAGTTATCCCTAGTTTTGAACGAATGGTATTTCTCCTCGAGCAAATAGATATGACTTTACCTGAGTTTAAATATATTTGTAACGAATATCATCCCAGTCAACGTCGAAAAATTATGACGACTATTCAAAATCAAAATTCATTCACGGAAATTCAGTCCCTGTCTAAACTACTCGAAGATTGCAAAACCTATCTTAAAACTCACCATGATGTACCAATCCAAAATCTCTACCACTCCTTACAAATTATTTTAGAAATTCGTAAAAATGGTATTGAAAATAATGAAACTTTACAAAGTATGACCCAATCTATTTGGAATTACCTAGAACCAATGGATACTTGGTATATTAGTGACTTGAAATTTCTAGGAACTATCCTCTATCATTTTGATATAGAACCCCTACCTCATATTGTTGAAAAGATTCTAAGTAGCCTTGAAAAATACAAAAACTACCGAGATATTAATCCTTTTCAACTCACATTACTCTCTAATCTGTCAACTATATATTTACAAAAGGGACTTATTAAAGATTGTGAACAGCTCACTCATAAAATCCTGACACTCTCAAAAGAACTAAAAGTTTATAACAGCTTAGGCTTTGCCCAAGTCCGTCTCGGTATCTGTCAAAGAGATGAATCTCTGATTGACAAGGGCTTGACACTGTTAAAACTCACTGAAGAAGAGGAATTAGTTGCTACGCTTGAAAAAGAAGTTGAGCAATTTTATAGACAAAAATAAGCCTACCGAAGTGATAGGCTTTTGGGATTATTTTAACCGAAATGATTTTTTCAATTGCGTTTCCCAGTCGCAAGTGAGAATCATTTTATATTCGATTTCTTATTGAGCAATTATTGAGCCTGTGCCTCTTTTACAGCCTCAATAATTTCTACTGGTGTTGCTGCATACTCGCTCTCAAAAGCTAAATCTGGATACACCAAACTTCCATCTTCTGCTCGTAACTCTCCAGCTGATTCTCCATGCCAATCGAATCCCTCGCACATTGCGCTGATTCCCCCCCCACTTCATCTGGGTAAGCAATAACTGGCACTTCATTTGGTATATGCGCTAAATAACTTTCCAACTCTTCAATTGGTCTATCTTTCCACACTTCTACTAGTGCATCGGTAGTTTTCATAGGAGCTACCTGAGGCGCTTCCTGAACAACCGCTGTTTCACTAGCTGATATTTGGAGAGTTGATAGTCCCCAGTAAGCTCCTAATGCTATAACCGTTGCTAATACAGTAAGCATTGTAAGTTGTTTTTTCATGTTTTTTCTCCTTATTCTTTATTGTAAACGATATAATAAGACCCCGGTTTTGGATTATAGGTGTAAAAATACTGCCACTTGTAATTGCCATCTATCAATAAAGACTGATTTTCCGAAACAAAAGTACCATGTGTCCCTTGACCGCTATATGTAGCAAAAGCCTGGTCATAATTCCCTACCATACCACTATCATTCACAGCTTTCCATTTCAAGTAAGTGCCTGAACCACTGGAAGGTTTGAATTTATAGCCTGAAAAACGCCATCCTCTACCAGAAAAATTTTCAGAAGTATAGTGCTTGCCATATTCTATCACCTTTTCTGTAGCACCTGATGGACTAGCCGCTCTAAATAGTGGAAACAACTCAAAAGCACCAATACTAGCATTTATTTTAGGTAGCGTCTTGTATTGCGCATACGTCATCAAAGTACCGCCATTTACTTTAATAATCTCAGGATCAAAGTCTGAACCGCCATCATTATCAGCAATATAACCACCTTCTGGGAGAGCCACCACCAGTTGATTGTCTGATGGCTCCAAAATGGTGAATGTCTCAGAACTACTATTTTGAGGATCTGCCGCCGAAACAGTAGTCACCGGAAGCATTAAACCAAGAGCGGTTACACAAGTCATTGATAACATTATATTTCTAATTTTCATTATTTTTTACCTCATAGTTAGATCATAATATATTGCCATAAAACTCTTTTGATCAAGTCATGCTATCTTATCCATCGAACTCACCTTCTTTCGATGTTTACTAACTAAAAGCTACGGAAGCCACGGCCACCATTGAATGTCCCCCTCACCTAATTTGTAAGTAAGGGTAACAACTGTTAGCAATAATAAAATTTTTAAAATTTGTTTTTTCATCTTCTCCCCCTCAATCTACTATTATGGTATAATAATTTTACGATAATTGTTCAAATTGAAGCATGCAGTAACATTTTATTTTTGGGAGGTAGCATATGTTACGCTGGGATTATGGAAAGTTATATAAAGAAATACGAAAATCAAAAGGGCTGACTCAAGAAGACATTTGTGCCAATGTTTTTGCACGATCTACCTTGACACGAATTGAGAGTGGAACAGTTATTCCTAAATTTGATACAATGATTTTTCTCTTGAATCAAATAGATATGACCTTAGAAGAATTTGAATACATCTGCAATTTATATTACCCTAATGAGAGGCAGAAAATCTTGAATAACGTCTCACATATTAATAGTATTGTTCCAATATCTCAGCTAGAAGCATTAGAATTGCAATGCTCTGATTACCTAAAAAATCACCATGACCTCCCCATCGAAAATCTTTCAAATAGCCTTCTGGCAAATATTTTATTGAGAAAATTTGGTGATTTTGGACAACATGCTGAACTGGATCATATAACAACTAAAGTTTGGAATTATCTAGAAAAACAAGACACTTGGTATTACGGTGATTTAAGACTTCTCAGCAATATTCTCTATTATTTCCCTTTAGAACAGGTCAAAAAAGTCACTCAAAGAATTTTAGATAGTTTAGAAAAATACTCCGACTATAAAAATATCAAATTACACCAATTCACTATTTTAATGAATTTATCAACTATTTTCCTATATCATAAGCACATCAAGGAATCACAAGCAATAGTACTATGGGCACTAGATACCGCAAAAGAAATAAAACGATTTGATTTCCTCGGTTGCGCCCAAGTCCGGCTCGGTATCTGTCAAAAGGATGAAGAACTGATTGACAAGGGATTGACACTGCTAAAACTTACTGAAGAAGATGACCTAGTAGCTATGTTGGAAAAAGAAGTTGAGCAATTTTATAGACAAAAATAGAGGTTGGGACATAAATATCTCAACCTTCTATTCTTAATGGTATTAACAGATTGACGCAGTAGTTGATTGGAAGTCCTAAACCCTTGCTACGCAATCGTTAGCGACCATCCTATACGAATGTGATGAACTTCGTTCATCTTATTTCCAACCTCCAAAGGTCTCCCAGACTTTTGGAGCTGTGCGGATGTGGGAGTGAAACTGTCCAGTGGACAGTTTCAGCCTGAGCTAAGAAACCAGAGAGTGAGGAAAATCGAAATCGTCATTTTTTGACGATTTAACGATTTTTGTCCCACTCTCTTTTTGGTTTATTTGAAGTCACAGGTTTCCTCATGATCATTGACAAGTCCTGCTGCCTGGAGATAGGAATAGACACAAACAGGTCCAACAAACTTAAACCCTCGTTTTTTCAAGTCTTTAGAGAGACTTTCTGAGAGTTCTGTCTTAGCAGGAGTATTTTGATAATTGTCAACCTTATTGACAAGAGGTGTAAAGTCCACCCAAGACCAGAGGTACTTATCAAAGGTTCCAAATGCTTTTTGAACGTTAAGAAAAGCTTGCGCATTAGCCCTTGTGGCGTAGAGCTTTGCCTTATGGCGAATGATGTCAGGATTGTCAAGCAGACTGTCAAGGTCACTATCAGTCATCTGTGCAACTTTTTCTATCTCATAATCATGGAATGCTTTGCGAAAGGCCGCGCGTTTATTTAGCACTGTCTCCCAAGACAGTCCAGCCTGATAAGACTCTAGACATAGTAATTCAAAAAGTGCTTGCTCATCATGGAGAGGCTTTCCCCACTCCTTATCATGATAATCAATGTATAAGGGATTGGTCAGTTTGACCCAACCACAACGTTTAGTCATTTGTTCTCCTTGGTATTTGGTATTTTTAACAGCTCTGTATTTTACTTAACTGAACTCCTATTTTCACTGGGTTTGTGACGCTCTCATATCTTATTTCATCAACATCTTCAGTGCTGATTTAATATAATTCTCTGCCGTGTCAGTTGTTCCTTCAAAGAAGGCTTTGATTTTCTTAAGCTCTGCTGCTTTGTAGCCGAGGGCTAAGAGGGCTTCCATAGCCTCATCCAAGGCTGGATTTCCTGCCTGAACGGTCTTAGTAGCTTTGCTATTGTCAACAGGCGCTTCGACAAATTTACCTGCCAAGTCCAGCACCATTTGTTGGGCTGTTTTTTTCCCAATCTTAGGGAATTTCATCAGGTACTTAATGTCGCTATTGTCAATCGCAGCAACCAGTCCTGCATTATCATCGACGGCAACAATAGCTAGCGCAGTCGTCGGACCAATGCCTGACACCGAAATCAGCTTGAGGAAAACCTCTTTTTCATCTTCGTTGTGAAAGCCAAAAAGCAGATGGGCATCCTCACGGATAACTTGGTGAAGGTAAATCTGACCCTCGGTACCAACCTTATCTGAAAAGCTGTAAGGATTGGCAACGTTGATGATATAACCCAGACCTGCGGTTTCCACCACAATATATTTAGCTGTAATTTTCGTTAATATTCCTTTGATGTAATCGTACATCTCTAACTCCTTTTTCTATTCTGATTTAATAACCACTCAAATCCTATCTTTAACTCTCTATACCAAACCATTCCAAAAGCGATTGCTTCGCTTTGCTTTCTGACCAGTCATGATAACTAGCAAAAATAGCTTGAACAGTTCCTAGTTTTTCAACTAACTGGTCTATGGCTAAAAAGCTGCGCCAATATTCATAAAAAATGGCAGCATAACTTCCTTCATAGGTTTTCTGTCCAAACTCTGACAGAGAGTGCCAACCATATTTTTCTTGATATAAAGCTACCAACTCTTGATTTACCGATTTTTCAGCCTCAAACTCTGTTTCCGTCAAAAAATAACGACGGCTGATGTACTCAACCATGCCCTCTTCAAACCAGATATCCTGCTCTAGATCATCATCAAAATCATCTAAGAAGAGTTCACTCCAGTGTGCTAATTCATGACCTACGATTTGTAGCAGGTAATTCTCAGAGATATTTTGATAATGCTGACGTAAAGTGGTTATTTGCTCAGTAGCTTCATAATCATCTAGTTGTTTTTCATAGAGTTCTTGCCAAACAGACAGCTCAGGTGTCATAACCATGCGGACATCATTCGTGTAGGCAGGAACAGCGATATCACGAATATATTTGGTAGCTATTATTTTATCAGACCATAAAATCACTTCTGGCAATTCGTCGACTTGAAAATTATTACTTAAATAAGCGACATAGTCTTGTAAAAGATTATCATATCGTTTCACAAACTGTTGATAAATTTCTAATTGCTCTTTCGTTTCAACGGCATATAAATGGTTCATTTTGATACCTCCTTCTCATGCATCTGCGCTGCTTTTACAATGAGAAACACCCCTGTAGTTGCGACAGTAACAAAGACAATTTGGACACCTAAAACACCTGTCAGACCACTCAAAGATACCATACCTCCTGCAAGGACAATCCCCAGCGGTTGGGCGATGGAAATAAAACCTGAATAAGACCCAATTTTATTGTCGTCCATCATCTGAGCACGTAAGACCTGGCTGGCGGGAACATTAATCATTTCACCGATGGTATAAACAACAGCTGACAGAAGGATTGGTACCAAAGTCTTAAAGGTAAAGGCTGCAAAGAGCCCGCTTGCAAAAATAGCAGAGCCCAAGACCAGTTGCGGTATCAATTTCATTTGTCGCGTCAGCCGATTGGCAGTCGTCATAAAGAGGACAATCATGATGGTATTGATTAAGACTGTGATGCTCAGCAATTTTGCCCCAGTCACCTCAAAACCCAATAAGGTGCTTGGCTGATAGATAGTCTTGTAATGAACGGCAATGTAATTGTCAATCTGAGCCCAAACACTAGCAAAGAGAATTGTTCCCGCTGTGTAAATCATGAAAATCTTGTCCTTGACCACATCACCGTAATTGGCAAAGGTTGATAGAATCCCCTTACCGTGGTTAAAAACTAGATTAACCGGTCTAGTTTCGGCAAATTTAAAGTACATCACCATAAAGGTAAATAAGGCAATTCCTGTCATGGCAATGAGCAGCTCGAAGAAATGATGATCGTAAAAGGCACCAGCAATTCCTGCTCCAAACATCACCGCAACATTGATTAACCAATAATTGATGGTGTAAACGTAACGACGGTTTTTCTCATCTGTTAGGTCAATAATCATGGCATCATAAGCAGGGTGATTAAAATTTGACATGATTTCAACAATGAAAATCCCAACAAAGGTCAAAAGTGGCATCACCCGTCCAGGAATATTGGCAAGCATGGTTAAAATATAGCCAAGTACAACACCAAAATTTCCGATATCTGCTACTTTTTTTCGTCCAATAGAATCCGATAAATGCCCTCCATAGAGGATAGCAACAAAGCTGAAAACCTGTGTAATGATGACCAACATTCCCGTGATAAAAGCACCAAAATACTCCACATAGTACATAGACATAAAAGGGAAAATAGCAGAGCCTAAAACCACAGATAGAAAACTCAACTCCAAACGCCACTGCAACTGCTTAGGTAAACTAAAAAATTCCTTCACTTCACAATCTCCTTAATCTCTACTAAGAGCGTTTCTTTCTCTCCAACACACTCTCTAAAACCCAATAGAAAAAGGTCGCTAAAGCAGAGATTCCAATCCCATCGTACCAGTCATAAGTACCACCAGAAAAGTTATTTTTATAAATAATAAAAAGTCCTGTCACAATCACGAAAAACACGAAAACAATCATTAAACGTTTTACCATTATTCATACTCTCCCTATCAATAATCTTACCTATTATAACATAAAAACCAAGGTCATTAGGTAACCTTGGTCTTCTAAGCAAGAGAATACGGTCTTCATTTTATCGTTTTTACTAATACTTCCCTAATTCTCTCAAACTGGTGTGATTTTCTTGAATACGGCGGAACATTTTTTCCATGTCAGCCTTTGTAAAGTTGACAAGAACTGGTCTGCCGTGTGGACAGTTATAGGGATTTTTCGTTTGTGATAACTGTACTAGCAAATTACGAGCCGAATAATCATCTAAGGTATGATTAGCCTTGATACTACGTTTACAGCTCATCATGATAGCAAGCTCTGCACGGTACTTCTTGATAGAAACTTCATTGGTTAAAAGTAGCATGTCACACATCTCGTAGACACCACTTTCAATCTCTTCTTCTTTCATCCAAATCGGATGCTCACGCAAGATAAAGGTATTCTCACCGTAAGGTTCTAAGTTAATCCCAACTTCATTTAACATTGGCATTTTTTCTTGTAAACTTAAAAAGTCAGAAGTTGAAAATTCAAACAAATAAGGCACTAGTAGCTGCTGTAAAGAACTGTCAACGTCTCCAATTTTATCACGATAGTATTCATATTTGACACGCTCCTGAGCCGCATGCTGGTCAATAATATAGAGTCCGCCTTTTCCTTGAGCAAAAAGATAAGTGCCGTGCATTTGCCCAAAGTAATCTAACTCGGGGAAAGTTGACTGTTCTTCATTTTCTAAATTTTCTAGAAGACGATTCAGCTTTGTCTTATTTTTAAAATCAAGACTGTCATGTTCATCATCTTCTTGAATGTACTGGCGTTCAGCAACTTTAACACTTGACGATACATTGACAACTGTGTCAACTTCTTTCAGCTCTGCTTTGTCCCTAGAAACTGGTAATTCTTCAACGAGCGTCGTCTCAGGCTTCACAAAGAAGTCTTGCTTCTCAGTATCATAATAAAGATTTGTTGATTTTAGTGGAAGACTGGTCTGTACTGGTTTCTCAACTTTTCTGACGCTAGATTTAGCTAAATTTTCCAAAGCATTCTGGAATTAAATCCTGTGCTCTTAAACTATCAGCAATAGCAGAGCTAATTAGCTGCATCAGTTCTTTTTCTTTAGAAATACGAACTTCCTGCTTGGTTGGATGGACATTGACATCTGCAAGATAGGGATCAATTTGAATATCAATCACAGCTAGAGGAAAACGACCGACCATCAGTTTAGAACCATAGCCATCTAAAATTGCTCGATTGAGCAAAAAGTTTTTAATGTAACGACCGTTAATGAGAAGGGTAATATAATTACGATTGGCCCTTGTCAACTCAGGTAAAGAGACATAGCCAGACACTTCAAAATCAAGGTCTGAAGCTGAAATCTCAACCATCTTTTTAGCTGTATTTAATCCATAAATACCAGCAATAGCTTGACGTAAATCACCCGTTCCAGAAGTTTTAGTTAGATCACGTCCATCTGCAATAAGGGTAAAAGCCACCTCTGGGTGTGCCAAACTCAAGCGATTGACCACATCAACGATATGGGCCAATTCCGACTGCAGGGTTTTCATGTATTTGAGACGAGCTGGAGTATTGAAAAAGAGACTTTCCACCGTAATTTTTGTTCCAATAGGAGTGGCAATCGGCTCAATACTTTCAATTTTACCGCCATTTGAAACTAAGATTGTCCCGTGCTCTTCACCCTCCGTAGCGGTAACAATAGTCATATGACTGATTGAAGCAATAGATGGCATGGCCTCACCACGAAATCCAAGCGTTCTGATACGAAAAAGATCTGCCTGTGTCTTTATCTTACTAGTGGCATGGCGGCTTAGAGCAAGTTCAACATCACTTGAGCTCATTCCCTCACCATTATCGGTAATTTGAATTTTTTTAAGACCAGATTCTTCAATTTCAATCGTTATTTGACTGCTTCCTGCATCGATAGCATTCTCAACTAATTCCTTTACCACACTTGCCGGGCGCTCAACCACTTCACCAGCAGCAATTTGGTTTGCCAAAACTTCAGGTAATTCAATAATTTTAGTCATAATTATCCTCGCTTTACTTGTCTTTTATTATACCATAAGAAAACAGAGGTAGGCTCAACAGAACCTACCTCTCTTCGTCTATTCTATTTTTAAGGTCACAAGAACCATTCACGTAGCAGATAACTACAGTAATTTTTTCAACTCATATAAAGCATTCATAGCTTCCATTGGTGTCAAATTCATGACATCAATCGTCTTTAATTTTTCAATCAGTGCTGAGTTTTCATTCTCTGAGAAAAGGCTGAGCTGTTCTACCTGAGAACTCTCTAT
Organism: Streptococcus hillyeri; assembly: GCF_041081565.1. Taxonomy (NCBI): domain Bacteria; kingdom Bacillati; phylum Bacillota; class Bacilli; order Lactobacillales; family Streptococcaceae; genus Streptococcus; species Streptococcus hillyeri. The sequence goes on from NZ_CP163513.1 coordinate 2,157,439, forward strand.
CTCTTGATGCGCTTGCTTATCTACCGTATGTAATTGCGCTGCACTTGACTCTAGGTTGGTCAAAATATTATCTGCACGATTTAATAAGGACTCTGGCAGACCTGCAATTTTAGCGACATGAATACCATATGACTTATCCGCAGGGCCCTCTGCAATTTTATGAAGGAAAGTCACTTCCCCGTCTTTCTCCAAGGTCGCCACATGAACGTTGACAAGCTTTGTCAAGGATGTTGACAGATCTGTCAACTCATGATAATGAGTAGCAAACATCGTCTTAGCTCCAACTTTGTCATGAATGTACTCAATGATTGACTGAGCCAATGCCATTCCATCGTAGGTGGCCGTACCGCGTCCCAACTCATCAAACAAAATCAAAGAATGTTGTGTCGCTCTTTGAATGGCATGATTAGCTTCCATCATTTCCACCATAAAGGTAGATTGACCAGAAATCAAATCATCCGCCGCTCCAATTCTTGTAAAAATAGCATCAAAAACGGGTAAGGAAACAGACTCTGCTGGAACATATGACCCCATTTGAGCCATAATGACTGTCAAAGCTAACTGTCTCATGTAGGTTGATTTACCAGACATATTAGGACCAGTAATCAGCTGCATGGTTGTCTGACTATCAAAATGGATACTATTGGGAATGTAAACTTGAACTCCCATAACTTTTTCGACAACCGCATGGCGACCTTTTTCAATAGCAATCGTTTGATTATCATTAAATGCTGGGCGCACATAGTGATTAATCTCTGAAACCACCGCCAAACTTTGCAGAACATCAACCGTTGCGATTGCTTTAGCCAATCCCTGTAAACGATCAATGTAGCGCTCAACCTGTGCACGAATGCGCATAAAGATATCGTATTCTAGCGTTGCAGATTGCTCGCGCGCCTCAAGCATTTCACCTTCAATTTTTGCTAATTCTGCCGTTCCAAAACGCTCTGAATTTTTAAGAGTTGCCTTACGGAAAAAATAATCTGGGACTAAAGACAGGTTAGAGTTGGTCACGTGGAAATAGTAACCATCTTTTCGGTTGTAATCAATTTTGAGGTTATTGATTCCTGTCGCAGCACGTTCTCGTGCCTCAATATCAGCAATCCAAGTGGTTCCCTCTTTCATGACTTTACGATATTTGTCTAAGGTTTCGTCAAAGCCTGTTCGGATGATATTTCCCTCAGAAACCGTCGCTGGGGCATCTGGGTCAATAGCTGAGCGAATAAGATTTTCGAGTTCAGGTAAGGTGTCAATTTGATTGACAAGTTTGTCAACTGCTTGATGTCCAAATGATTCTAAAATCGCTTTGATATAAGGTACCTGAGCTAAGGTTTGTCCTAACTGTAACAAATCTTTAGGATTTGCCTTACCAAATGACACTCGGCTTGCTAGCCGTTCAATATCATAAACACCTTTAAGACTATCCGATAAATCACTACGCTCAATGAATTGCTCTAAAAAGACAGATATGATTTCCTGACGCTCTAAAATGCGCTCCAAGGAAACTAAAGGTCTGTCAATCCAGTTGCGTAACAAGCGCATGCCCATGGCTGTTTTAGTTTCATCTAACAACCAGTAAAGACTGCCATGCTTTTTAGTCGTCCTTGCATTTTCAAGTAAATCTAAACTTGACTTCGTTGCATAACTCATTTGAAGGTAATCCTTAACTTCATAATGAACCACCTTTTGCAAGTGAGATAATTCTCTCATTTGAGTGCGATGAATGTATTGCAATAATTTTCCAGCGGCAGCTTTTTCCAAATCTGTCAACGTATTGTCAATTAAATGACCATCGCTGTAAACCTCTAACTCCTGAGACAGCAAGATGTTCATCTGCTTGGCTAAAACGTGCTCATCTTCTTCAGACAACTGATAGCCGATAACCACTTCACGCGCCTTAAGGTTCTGCACTTCACTGCAGACACTCGAAAAATCAGATAAGTTAGTCACAAAAAACTCACCGGTTGAGACATCCATATAAGACAGGGCAAAGTCCTGTCCGTTACGGTCAACAGCAACAAGAAAATTATTGCCACTATCTGGTTTTGTAGAATCAACAGCTGTCCCTGGAGTAATCACCTGGACAACTTCACGTTTCACCACACCGACTGCAGTCTTAGGATCTTCCATCTGCTCCGCAATAGCAACCTTGTGTCCCAAATCCACTAGCACATCAATATAAGTCTGTGCCGAATGATGGGGAACACCCGCCATAGGAATGGGATTGTCTGCATTTTTATTACGACTCGTTAACCCAATCTCTAAAATCTGCGCAGCTTTTACCGCATCCTCGTAAAACAGTTCGTAGAAATCGCCCATGCGAAAAAGTAAAAAAGCATCTGGATATTGTGCTTTAATATCCAAATACTGTTGCATGCCTGGCGAAATTTTTTCATTTGCCATAATATTATTATAAAAGGGGCTACAGAGCATAAATTAGCCATTTCAGTAGTGAGCTTTGATCATCGTGTGTCAATCAACTACCGAAAAATCAGCTCTGTTGCTCTGCCTTTTCCCTTGTTTAGTTAGGGTCGCTAACCAAACACTCCTTTCCCAAGAGTATTGCTTTATTAAAGACTAGTGAGCAAGTCTTTTTCATACTCACTTGCAATGACCTCATCCTTGCAGACAACCAAAAGCGTATCTGCTCCAGCAACTGTCCCTAAAATATTGTCATTCGCATCTTTATCAATGATGTTCGCTAAAACATCCGCCTCACCTAGCTCTGTGTGAAAAACAAGCATAAAGCCCGCACGCGCCACTCGACGGATATAAGACCTAGCCGCTTGACTAAAGTGTAAACTAGCCGCTTCAGATAAGCTATAGTAAAGTTTGCCATTTTCATCGCGCAGTTTTAAGAGACCAAGCTCTCGTAAATCACGAGAAAGTGTTGCTTGTGTCACAGAAATGCCATACTCTTCAAGTATTACTTTTATCTCTTCCTGTGTGCCAACATGACGCTCTGAGATAATTGTTTTAATCAACTCATGTCTACTCTTTTTATTAACCATGTGTTACCCACTAAAATTGATAAGAAATAAGTAACCAGTCAGTCCTCTATCTTTAAAACTACTTATTTTCCTAACATTTTAGCCTGTTCAGTTTTACTTCTGACTGAACAATCCTTTCTCTGCTTTTATTTACCATCACATTTTCTTTGTCATTTTTCATTTCAATCTCTAAAATTATATCAAATACAATGAAAATATACAAACCAAAAATACTTTTATCCTTAAAAATATTTCTAAAAAATCAATTTGGAAAGTTCTAAAATGAAGTTAGCCACCTAAGGGTATCAAAAAACATCTCAGAGAGATATAATTGTAATCACCACAACAACAATTAGAAAGATTCTGAGATGCAAAACTATTATACACCAAAAAGTAAACATTTGACACTAACTGAACGTAGAATGATTGAACGTTGGCTTCAAGAAGGGCTCTCAAATCGTGAAATCGCTAGGAGATTAGCTAAAGCTCCTCAAACCATTCACAACGAAGTCAAACGTGGTCAGGTTAGACAACAAGTGCGTAAAGGAAAATTTGAAGTGATCTACTCAGCTGATTTCGCTCAAAAAGCCTATCAAAACAATCGTAAACGTTCTGTTAAACAGCTCTCCCTAACCAAGGGACTCAAAGAAAAGATAACTCACTACATCGAACAGAAATATTCTCCCGAGATGATGGTAAAGTCAAAAGAAATACCTGTTCCCATCTCCACCATTTACTACTGGATTCATCATGGACACTTAGGATTGACCAAGGCTGATATGCTTTATCCTCGACAAGAGAAAGCTAAGAAAAAGCATGCTAGTCCCAATTTTAAGCCAGCTGGAAAGTCTATTGAGGAACGACCAGAAAGCATTAATAAGCGTGAGAATATCGGTGATTTTGAAATTGATACGGTTATTCAAACACGGGCAAAAAACGAGTGTCTGTTGACCCTAACCGATAGAAAGAATCGTTATCAAATCATTCGACTCATTCCCGATAAGTCCGCGTCTTCAGTCAATCAAGCTCTGAAAGCAATCCTCAAGGATTATCAAATGAACTCTATCACAGCTGATAACGGGGCTGAGTTCAGTCGTTTAGCAGAAGTTTTTGACCCTGCTCATATCTACTATGCCCACCCGTATTCTTCTTGGGAGCGTGGTACTAATGAGAATCATAATAGACTCATCCGGCGTTGGTTGCCTAAGGGAAGCAAAAATGCGACTCAACAACAAGTCGCATTTATTGAAAACTGGATTAACAACTATCCAAAGAAACTATTCAATTATAAATCTCCTATAGAGTTTTTACAGACTGCCTAACTTGAACTTGAAATTTGGCTAAAAAATCAATTTTCTAATGAATTAATAAATTTTCGTCCTTTTAAATGGTGTTGTAGTCGTTTTCAAAGTATTTTTACGTGACATTTTTTCTAACCTAGCACCTTTTATGGTAAAATAGAGACAATGATTATTTTATATTGGAGAGATTATGGACACAAAATTAATGATTGCAACTGAGATTGCAAAAGCTGTTCCTGAGCTTGAATTGGAGACTATCTTAAATCTCCTTGAAAAACCTAAAAATGCAACTATGGGAGATCTCGCTTTCCCTGCCTTTTCTTTGGCAAAAAGCTGGCGCAAAGCACCTCATATGATTGCTAGCGAGATTGTCGAAAAGATTGATGCTACTAACTTTGAAAAAGTTGAAGCCGTAGGCCCTTACATCAATTTCTTCTTAGACAAGGGGCAAATTTCTGCTCAAGTATTATCTCAGGTAATCTCAGCAGGTTCTCACTATGCTGACCAAGAAATTGGACAAGGTCGCAATATCGCCTTTGATATGTCAAGCCCAAACATCGCAAAACCATTCTCAATCGGTCACTTACGTTCAACGGTTATCGCGGATGCTTTGGCCAATATCGTTGAAAAACAAGGCTACAAACCAGTTCGTATCAACCACTTGGGTGACTGGGGGAAACAGTTTGGTATGCTTATTGTTGCCTATAAAAAATGGGGAGACAAAGAAGCTGTCGAAGCTAATCCGATTAACGAGCTTCTCAAACTCTATGTCCGCATCAACGCTGAAGCTGAATCAGATTCGACGGTTGATGATGAAGCACGTGAGTGGTTCCGTAAATTAGAAGCTGGTGATGAAGAAGCCACTTCTCTATGGCAGTGGTTCCGTGATGAGAGCTTGGTAGAGTTTAACCGTCTTTATACTGAGTTGAATGTTTCCTTTGATAGTTATAACGGTGAAGCCTTCTACAATGACAAGATGGACGAGATTGTTGACCTTCTAACTGAAAAAGGGCTCCTCGAAGAATCTCAAGGCGCTCAAGTCGTAAATCTTGAAAAATATGGCATTGAGCACCCAGCCTTGATTAAAAAATCTGATGGTGCAACACTCTACATTACCCGTGACTTGGCAGCAGCCCTTTACCGTAAACGTACTTACGATTTTGCTAAGTCTATCTACGTTGTTGGTAACGAACAAGCGGCTCACTTCAAACAATTAAAAGCTGTTCTTAAAGAAATGGGCTATGAGTGGTCTGATGATATGACGCACGTACCATTTGGTTTAGTTACTAAAGAAGGTAAAAAACTATCAACGCGTAAAGGAAATGTCATCCTGCTTGAGCCAACTGTTGCTGAAGCAGTTAGCCGTGCTAAAGCTCAAATTGACGCTAAAAATCCAAACTTAGCTAATAAAGAAGCCGTTGCACATGCTGTCGGTGTCGGAGCAATCAAATTCTATGACCTTAAAACAGACCGCATGAATGGTTATGACTTTGACCTTGAGGCTATGGTTTCCTTCGAAGGTGAGACCGGCCCTTATGTGCAATACGCGCATGCTCGTATCCAGTCAATCTTACGCAAAGCTGACTTTGTGGCAAAAGCTGACGCAACCTACAGTTTAAACGATGTTGAAAGTTGGGAGATTATTAAACTCATTCAATCTTTCCCACAAGTTATCAACCGTGCCTCAGATAATTTTGAACCATCAATTGTTGCTAAATTTGCTATCAATTTAGCGCAAGCCTTTAACAAATATTACGCACACACACGCATTCTTGACGAAAGCCCAGAACGTGACAGCCGCCTAGCCCTCAGCTACGCAACAGCAACTGTCCTCAAAGAAGCTCTTCGCCTCCTCGGTGTTGAAGCACCAGATGAAATGTAAGATTCTAAAAAACACGCCCTCGCTTGAAGGCGTGTTTTAGTTATGGTAAAAGCCAGACATAAATCAGTGATACAAGCATTGCCAAAATAGCGAAAATGCCAGTAAAAATTAAAACAATCAGAGGTTTCTGATAAGGATATTTTGCATTTTCGGCAATGGTTTCTGTCTCACTCAGAGTTTCTCCTTGGCTAAAAGCCACAATTTGTCGATAGGTTTGAACCTGATTATCCTTCTTAATTTTCTCAATGCGATTAGCAAAATGAACTTCTAGCCCCGAGAGAGGTAAATAAATCAACAATCCCCACCAGCCTAGGCAGTAAAAGACAGGGAATACTAAAAGTAAAAGAGCAATCATACACCCTATCATATAGCGTGTTGCCTTATCCATATCCTGAATGTCCGTATCTTTAATCACTTGTTTCATCGTTTCTAGGTCTCCTTTTATCAATTGATCCAAGGTAAGCTTAAAACACTGACTCAGTAATATCAGAGATTGTAAATCTGGATAAGATTTTTCAGTTTCCCAATTGGATATCGTCTGCCTACTCACATAAAATTTTTCAGCTAATTCCTCTTGAGAAAGTTGTAATTGCTGACGCTGTTTTTTAATCTGTTGACCGACTTCCATAAATTCTCCTTTCTATCTTTTTCTTACACAGACTAGCCCTCCTTGGTCATCTGTATTAAAGTCAATTAGTTTTTATTTAGTATTTTTGTTAGCACTTCTCCTAATGTGGTGTGGGGCGGAAGCGACCTCCTACAGAGTTCCATTCCTTCTTGGCAAGCCTAGTTCTTGCCAACCCCTTCACACTAAAACTTATTAGTTTTAGTGTTATCACCACTGCGGAAAGTGCTAGTTGTGGCGACTTCGTCGCTCGTAATGATTGCAGAAAATACCAGCAATAAAATATTATAAAGCAACCATATATTGAAGAGGAATTCATTGTGACTGAGACATTTTATCTTAAACGAGTTTACTATTTTAAAGCTAAAACACTATATCTAGCATTTCTCTTTCTTATTCTATCAAATTTTCTTGACTAAGTATGAAAAACCCTTGTCAAAAGTTTTTGACAAGAGGTTTTCACTATTCTACACTCTTTAGTGCTTCTAACATGTCTACTTTTCTAAGCTTGTGATTGACAAACCAGCCCAAAATCCCCAAGATACCGATAATAGCAATAACAGGTATCAGATAAACATAATAAGCAACTTTAGGTTGGAACATAATCTGATTTGAACCAATCATATCCAAGATAACTTGGTGGAGTATGCGTCCACTGACAAGTCCCATCGCAATACCTATGATAGATAAAACAATTGTCTCTCGGTAGATATAAAGAGTAACCTCACGGTTGTGGAAACCTAATACTTTGATGGTAGATAGTTCTCGAATGCGCTCTGCTACATTGATATTCGTCAGATTATATAGAATAACCACACCAAGCAATACAGATAGGGTGATCAATATAATCATCACAGACTGTAATGAATCTGCTACGGTATGTAGGGTCTTTCTGAGCGCTGTATTTTGTGCCACGGCGGCAATCTCTTTCATTGCCAGAAAATCAGCTGCAACATTATTGATGTTTTTCACCGATTTATTCTTTAAGGAGACGAGGTAACTATTAGACTCATAGGTTTTTCCAGTGACACTCTCATAATAATCTGCGGTCATATAGAGATACTGACCGACATACATTTCTGTGATACCAGACACGACCACTGTCACTTCTTGGTCAGAAAGCGTAAGCGTTAGGCTATCTCCCTTAGAAATACCATATAGTTTTGCCAGTTTTTCGGTGATAATCGCTCCGCTTTGTCCCAAGGAAAGAACATTACCTGAATCTCTTTCACGAAGACTGATGTCTTTTGAAAAAGCAGGGCTGTCAGTTACGATAAGATTGATTGCAAGATCATCATCACTTCCTTTAATCTTCTCGGACAACGTTTCAAAATAAATGGCTTGAGACCTCTGTATCCGAGAAGTTTTCAGGGTCTCTTCAATCACTTTTTTATCCTTTTGTCTTTTTGAGGCAACAATCATATCGTAGTGAATAATCTCTCCGAACTGTGTATCAGCAACGCCTGAAATAGATGACTGGATGCCCAATCCAGCAAATAGCAGAGCAACCGAGCCTGCCACTCCAAAGATGGTCATCAACATCCGCTGTTTGTATCTAAAAATATTTCTAGCTGTTACTTTATGGGTAAAACTGAGACGTCGCCAGATAAAAGGGAGTTTTTCTAGTAAAATCTTCGAACCTGAGACTGGGGGCTTAGCTTGCAACAATTGCGCAGCCTTTTCCCCAAGCTCACGTCTAGCAACCAAGTAAGTTGGAACAACCGCCGAAAGAAGGGCAAGTCCGATGGCTAGCAAGGTCCAACTTGGGTAAAAATATGTCCTACTACTGCCAATCACCGTTCCCTCTGTTAAAATATTCCCAATAACAGGAGACAATAGGAAATGTCCTATAACAATACCCACCAGAGTCCCAAGTAAACTCGATACCAATCCATAAATGACAAATTTAGCAATAATCTGACCATCAGAATACCCCAATGCCTTAAAAATCCCAGCCTTTTGTCGCTCCTCATCAACAAAGCGTGTCATCGTCGTCAAAGTGACCATAGCCGCGACACCGTAGAGGACCACAGGAAAAATATCTCCAACAGCTGAAATCGAATCAGCTCCCATAGAATAGGTCGCATATCCCTCTCCTCCTGGAAGAGTTTTCCGAGTGTAAACGGTATAGGCTGGCTCTTTCAAACTTGCCACTTCTTCCTTAGCTTCTTCCAAATCATTTCTAGCTGTGGTGAGTTTTTGATCTGCTTCTAATTTTTGACTTTGATAGGCTTTCTCAGACTTATCCAGTTCAGACCTCGCCTGATTTAAGTTTTCCTGCTGAGCTGAAATTTCTTGTTGAGCAGCTTCTAGTTTCTCAGCATTAGCTTGGTAAGTTGCTTGACCAGTTTGATAATCTTCTAAACCAACTTGATAGACTTTCAATCCTGCCTCATAATCAGACATTCCCTTATGATAGTCATTAACACCAGATTCATACTGAGAGAGACCTGACTGATAGGCTTCTAGATTACTTTCATAAGTAGAAAGCCCCGTTTCGTATTGCGCTTGCCCGTCCCTAAAGGTAACCCTTGCTTTCTCTAATTCTACTTCTTTTTTAGCCAATTCTTCTTGCGCCAAGCTAATCTCGTCAACAGTCATAGGATCAATGCCAGCAGCAACTAAAGCATCTGTTTTAGCATAAATCTCTTCTTGTGCCTTTTGAAGCACCTGCTCACCACTAGCAATAGCTTGCTCACTCGCCTCTAGTTGCGCCTTGTTGCTATCCAAAGTAGCTTTAGCACGTGACAACTCTTCCTGAGCCTTATCTAACTGGAGCTTGGTAGTATCCAGCGCTTTCTTAGCATTATCGAGTTCTACCTTTGATTGCGCTAATTTATCAGCATTAGCATCCAATTCAGCTTTTGCATCAGCAAGACGCTCAACAGCACCAGCTAACCCTTCTTGACCAGAGGTCAACTCTTCTTGTGCGCTGTCAATTTGCTTCTGCCCATCTGCAATTTTATTTTTACCGTCAGAAATGGCCTGCGCTGCGTCAGTTAATGTCTTTTCGGAGTTATGAATATCATCGTAACCTTTAATAATATCAGCTTGCGCGGACGCTTGAAGCGTCGTTAGACGCTGTTTGCCATTATCCGCCAATAAATGTTTCAATTCCTCACGATACTTGGCTAGTCTTTGCTCATAAATGTCCTGATAATAGGTCAACTGATCCATATCTTGATAAGAAATACGAGCAATCATATAAACATCTGAATCAAAAGTTGTCTCCGGAACAATCCCATACCCCGTCAACTCTCCAGTCCCAGACTTGGTCTGCCCCATGGCATCATTGTCCCAAATCTCAGCTGAATTAACAAAAACAACAACTTTAAATCTAGTATCTGTCAAAATCCCATCTTCTAACAGTTTAAAAGTAATCGTATCACCTAACTGATAAGTCTCAGACATCTTCTCAGCCAGAGCGATTTCTCCGTTTCTTTTAGGAAAACGACCAGCTACCAATTGGTATTGCGAAATGCTCTTAGTTTGTGAAAATATCCTGACCGCATCATGGCTATCAGCTATCGTGACATCTGTTAGGTAACCAAATTCTACGTTCGCCTTGGGTAGAGATGATAATTCCTTAACATCTTCACGATCTAACCCATAGTCCGCCATAACTGACAAATCCATCAGATTAGTCTCATCAATAAATTCTTGAGCGGTCCGCCTCATATTAGGTGTTGTCACCTTTAGCGCAACCAAGGCAAGTGCACCAATTCCCATCAAAGAGAAAATCGAAAAGAGCCTTCCTTTGGAGCTAGAAAAAGATTGACCAATATCTTTCCAGTAAGTTCTCATACTCACTAACAATGCCTCCTAATATTCCAAAGTAGCAATATCCTGTGGATAATCATTCACCTTAATTGACTTGACTGTTGCATCACGCATATGGATAACTCTATCTGCAATAGGTGCCAAGGCTGCATTATGGGTTACAATAATGACAGTAGCTCCTTGATATCTAGACATATCTTGTAAAATTTTCAAAACTTGTTTACCTGTCTCATAATCTAGGGCACCTGTTGGTTCATCGCAGAGCAGAAGTTTAGGTTTTTTAGCTACCGCACGCGCAATGGACACTCGCTGTTGTTCACCTCCTGAAAGCTGGGCTGGAAAATTATCCAAACGATGAGCCAAGCCAACTTCTGTCAAAATTGCCACAGGATCCATAGCATCCCTCACAATTTCTGAAGCTAGTTCCACATTTTCTTTCGCCGTTAGATTAGCTACTAGATTATAAAACTGAAAAACAAAGCCTACATCATCTCTACGATAATTTGTCCTTTGATGGGAATTGAATTGAGAAATGTCAGTACCATCAATAAAAATATGGCCTTCATCATTAGTGTCCATCCCACCTAAGATATTGAGCAAAGTCGATTTTCCTGCTCCAGAAGATCCTAGAATAATAACCAACTCTCCTTTTTCAATCTCAAAACTAACATTGTTATTAGCAGGAATTACCGTGTCCCCCATATGATAATACTTAGAAACTCCCTGCACCTCAATATAAGACATCTTTCTCTCCTCACCAGTGCACTTATCTTGACACATTCTCTTACTTTATATATACTAATTTTATCACAAAATTATACATAGCGTTGATTTGAAATTCGTATGCCTTTCTATGCACTGATTGGCATAATGATAATTAAGAGTTTATTATGGAAAAGGAATTAAAAATTACGATGCCTAAACAAACCCGTCATACAGAAACTAAGAACCATATTAAGCGAGCTCTTTCAGAGCTACTAACCCAAAAACACCTTGAACAAATCTCTGTTACAGAAATTTGTAAAACTGCTAAGATTAACCGAGGCACCTTCTATCTCCACTATAAAGATAAATATGACATGATGGAGAAAATCAGAGAAGAGAAACTCTCTAATTTGTATAGGCTAATCACCCAGGAAAATCTATCCTTCAGTAAGGAAATCATCTGTGAAACACTCCAGTACATCCAGCAAGACATTGCATTTTTACGTGTGCTAGCTACTATCTCTTATGTTAACTTTTCGCCAGTCATGCGAGATTTCATTGGCTATATCTTAGACAATATCCCTGACTTTGACACTTATATCGTAGAAAAATTGGCAGTGCCACTCAACTATGCTAAAGCATCCTATATCGCTTCTATTGAGTCCTTACTACATGAATGGATTGTCTCAGGTGGTCAAGAAAGTCCAGAAGAGTTAACAGAAATCATCGTTCGAATTGCTCAATAATCATTACAAATCTGAAAAATAATAAAAAGCATAAAATCAAACTGTGAATAGTCCTGACTCAATGGCTTCACACTGATTTTATGCTTTTTTATTGGATTGTTATCTGTATCGTTTATTTATACTTAACAAAAATCAAAAATTACTTTTTTGCTTCTTTCTTAAAAGTGCGGACGCTCCAAAGGTCTGGGAGACCTTTGGAGGTGGGAAATAGAGTTGACGGAGTCAGTGTCCCAACCTCCTACGGAGTTTCATTGCTAGATTTGAGCTTATCTCTATCGCAGTAGATGATTGGCTGTACTTGTCGACTACTCGACAGCGTCCAACCTAATCATCCTTGCGGGGGAACTACTACGAAATTGACTTTCAATTTTGTAGTTCTCCCAAAAATCCGTTCTTATCAAGCCATTTACCCTCACTCTTTTATTTCTGAGCTTGGGCTAAAACTGTCCACTGGACAGTTTCACTAATAAGAATACCACCATGGTGAAAGAAGCTCTGATAAATCAAGCCATTTATTGGTTCTTGATTTGACTTAAACTGCTAATTTTGATTTTGGATGAGTATTATGGTGCGACAGCTGAACCTTGTGAGCTGGTTGTTGTATCAGGAGTGTTATTGGCTGGTGGAACAATGGTGCCTGAAAAATGTGCGCCATTACTGATACCAACTTCAACTGTGTAAGTCAAAGGTAACCATGTTTCTTTAACACTTTGTGCAACAACTGTTCCTTTTGGTTGGCTCGAATCCACATAGTAGCTTGTAAAGTAGATTTCGGCACCTTTCGAACGAAATTCATCATAGAAATATTGTTGGAGCTCTCCTTCATTTTTTCCTGATAAATCACGAATGTAAGGCGCTCCTGCTGAATAGACTACTTCAACATTCTTATCGTCTTTTTCGGTCAACTCTGTCCCAGCTGCTTTTGATTGAGAAATTAAAGCACCGTACGGAGCATCTCCATACACCTGACGTACAATAACAGTCAAGCCTGCAACAGACGACGCTTGCGTCATTGTTAAGGTAGAAAAGTCTGGCACCATGATTCCCTTACCTGCTGAAACCTGTACTGTCATTTTTGATTTCTTAGCCACTTTTTGATTAGCAGCAACTGATTGTCCCATAACAGTACCGACAGCAAGGCTTGCACTAGCTTTTTCTTCATAGGTCACTTCAATACTATTGGTCTTAGCCCAAGAATCCACATCCGTCTTGTTTTTTCCAACAAAATCTGGAACTTCGATATTGGCTTCAAGTACCTCTTTACCACGAGAGTAGGTCAATGTCGCCTTATCGCCACGCGTGTAATCACTTGCAGGGATAGAATTAGCAATTTCTAGTTTAATGAATTTTCCTTTAGCTGTGATGTCGCTATAAACTTGGGTGAGTTTAAGATTTTTAGCTTTGTTGTCGTCAATCCACTTTTGTGCATCGACATAAGTCATCCGAGAAAAATCTGGTAGAGGCAATACTTCTTCAGGGTCAGCTCCCAAGGAACCAACAACTGCCAATTTACTACCTTTGGCTACCTTTTGTCCCTTTTTAATCTTCTGAGACACGATAACATTTTCCTCAAACTTGATGCTATGTTCTTGAGTCAAATCAATCTCTACACCATTCTCATTTCCCCACTCACGCGCTTCTGTCACCGTTTTTCCGACAAAATTAGGGACTGTAACATGGGTCAATTGATAAAAGAGAAATAACCCAAGCGCTAAACAAGCAATGACACTTGCTCCAATCAGAATGACTTTTCGTTTTTTCTTTTTCTGATAATCTGGATCAATCTCAGTTTCCTCATGAGACTCCTCACGACGCCTACTTACAGAACTTTCTCGTTCTTGTCTTGTATAGGTTTGTCGCTCTGACAAGTCATCGTCTTCTTGAGCATGGAAGAACTGATCTATTCTTTCTTGTTTGACTTCTGGAATACTAGAGAAGACCTCTGAAGTTGTCTTAGGTGCCTTTTTTATCACCGTTTCAGACAATGGCTGCTCTGGTGTTTTTTCAAAAGAAAGCGGAGCCCTCGGACTTTTCTCTATTTCTTTCTCAGCTGACTTCAACTGATCTTCTTTGATTATTTTTCGTTTTTTATCCTCTTCTAAGAGTTCATCGTAATGATTACCAGAAAACTTTGACAAAAAATCACTCATACGGTTTTAGTTTTCCTTTCCTTAGATAATAAATCTCATCTGATAACGTTGCAATTTCTTGGGAGTGAGTTACCACGATGACACATTTTCCGTGTTCATGGGCTAATTTTTGGAAAATCTCAACAATTTCGCCTTCCATCTCTTCATCCAGATTTCCAGTCGGCTCATCTGCTAAAATCACATCCACATTTGTTGCCAAAGAACGTGCAATAGCAACACGTTGCTGTTCCCCACCTGAAAGACGATTGACCTGGCGGTCTGCTTTGCTTTTTACTATCCCAATATAGTCTAGCAAATTATAGGCAACATCCGCCTTATTGTCAGGTAAGTCATTTTCTGTAATCGCCATTGGTACCATGACATTTTCCACAGCTGTCATGTAAGGGATAAGATTATAATGTTGGAAAACAATGCCAATATTGTTACGACGAAACGTCTCATAACCAATATCTTTAATATCTTTTCCGTTGTAAAGAACTTTACCTTCTTTTGGACTTTCTAAGGCACTCAGAAGGGATAAAAGTGTGGTTTTCCCTGAACCAGATTGTCCTAGAATCGTGTAAAATTTTCCTTTCTCAAAGGCAATATCCGTCCCCTTCAAGATGTAACGACGATTTTCACCATCTTGATAAAAGTAGGATAAATTTTGTGCTTCTAAAATTGCCATAGCATACTCCTTATGTCAGTAACCTGAGGCTTGGAAAAATATTCCAGCCTTTATTTTTGCAGCAATGACCGCTGATACCGTGAGTGAGTGAGTGAACATCTATCATTGGATACATCTTCATTTTCAAGTGCCCACCTAGTCCACTGGACCACTTAGGACTACACAACCCGTTAGCAGACCCCATACAAGGATGATAAACTGCCAAGCTGAACTTAGAAATTAAAGAGTAAAGGGAAGTTCATGACTTCTGTCTCACTCTTTGGTATCTGATGTCATCACATCATAATGCGTTTAGGGTTAAGTCGTGTCACATAGGCCATCGGCACAATCGTTGCTAAAAGAACTGTTCCAAGACCAATACCATACATTAATAACATGTAGCCAGCAGACAACGTGACCTTATATTGACTGACCACATCATCAAGAGTTGTATTTGTATTTAACTCACTCAATCCACCAAACATCACACCACCAAAGTGGTCCGTCTGATTTAGCTGATGTTGTAATAGAGTATCTGACAGTGCTTGTGCAATCAGATTTCCTGTAAAGACAGCTAAAGTAATCGCCACAAAGGCAATCATAAAGACTTCAGCAAGTGTCTGCAAGACAACCTTACCGCGGCTCTCTCCTAATGATAGGTAAATACCAAGTTCGTGCTTACGGTCGCGTAAGAAGAGCAGCACAACTAAGGTAATGATTAACACTGTCGCACCAATTGCCACCATGAGAACATAGCCTGCTAATTTAGACATTGATTTGACTGGTCCTGCAATGCTATCGTAATTATCTGAATTGGCACGAACAATGTAAAATTGTGGTAAATAAGCTTTAGCTTCCTGCTTAAATTTTTCAAGATCATCAGGATTTTTAAGCACATAAACAGGCTGACCAATATCCCCTACTGCTGTAGAGATTTCCTCACCAGTTTGCTCTGCAAATATTTCCATATTCTCAGAAGCGATAGCTTCAGCTATCTGGTTAGGAACGTATACAGTATTCGCAGCGCTTTGCTCCTCATGAGCTTTTTGGTACTCATCTTGCTCAGAGCCACTCTTATCATTGCTTCCTTTTTTAGCTTGCAAGTGGTTTGAACGGAAGATACCAACAATTTCTAGAGGATAGTCCGTTTCCTTAGCCGTCTCATTATTTTCATAATTGATAATATAATTTTTAAAGGTTGCAGTATCCCCAACTTTTAAGTTATTCAGCTCTGCTAATTGCTCTGAGATTAGAACTACAGCTTTCCCTGAACTGATTTCTTCCTTTGTAAATTGCCGTCCTGATGTTAAGCTAATCAATCCTTCTTCTAAAGGAATTAACTTAGGGGTTTGAGTGCCACGCAATGTAAAGGCATAGGTTTTAGGGTCTGGGAAACCTCCACCACCCATATCTTGATTTGCAATAAATTCAGGAATATACTGTTGCAAGCCATCACTAGCTCCCAAAGTCCCCCCAACAGAATAATCAAAATACTTCACATAAGGAAGCTCAGAAACCTTGGTGACAACATCCTTTGTAAGAGGCTCTACTTTTTCCCAATCAGAGTCCTTCATGTTTTCATAATCGGTTTGAATAGTAGCAGTTGCCCCCATTTGAGACTTTATATTACGTTCTACATTTTGGGTTGCCTGCTGGATGGAAACAGCGCCAGCAATGACATTTCCCAAAATGAAAATAATAACAAAGAGTAAAAGGGATTTCACCTTACGACGAGTAACGCTTAGCCAAGCACGTTTTAGGTAGTTCATAAAAACCTCCTTCTGTTATAAACTATTTTTTGAACGACTTTTATATATATAAAATATATACCTATACGGAGAAAATGTCAATCATTTATAAAACGCTTCCAAAAAAATTATTAAGATAACACTTCACATTATCTTTATAGACACAATTATCAAAAGCGTTAATTTATTAAATTTTACTATTTTGTCCTTTTATTTTCAAGTTTTTTCTGTAATCCCTTTCATATTTTGCTGGTACTTCACGAAAAACGACCCCTAATAAGTCCAAAAGAAAAGCCATGACACTTCTCATCAAGAAACTGCCATGACTTGTTATAGCTTACACTTTATCATAATTTTTGCGTATGATTTTAAAATCTGAGCTGACGACTTCATCGACATTGATAATCGAGACGAAAGCGTCTTTATCAATATCTGCAATGATACGTTTCACATCCATAACTTCTGTTGGGTTAAGCACCACATAAAGAACGTTATGCTGATATCCCGAATAAGCACCTTCGCCTTTTAAATAAGTCACACCTCGGTTAATTTCACTTAAAATGGTCTGTGAAACTTTTTCAGATTCCTTAGTCACAATAATCATTCCACGTACGGTGTAACCACCATTTTGTACCATTGTCAAAACTTGACTATAGACAAAACTAGCAATCAAGGTATACATCATGTGCCGAATGTCAATATAAGTCAAGGAAGCTAAAAGCACCAAAGCATCAATAATCAGTAGGGTCTGCCCTAACTGTCTTCCTGTTTTAACCTCAATAATACGACCAACAATATCCGTCCCACCAGTTGTCGCACCGTATCGAAAAACTAGACCGCTACCTAAACCAGCAAAGATCCCTGCTAATAGGGCTGCAATCAAGAAATCCCCACCTAAATCTAAGTGGATAGGAACCTTCATCCATAAATCAATAAAAACAGACATCAGGACTGTTCCGTATATGGTTAAAAACAGAGCTTTTTTCCCAAAAACCTTCGCCCCTAAAATAAAGAGAGGAATATTGATTAAAAGGGTTGTATAAGCGGGGCTAATTCCTGTTAAAGCATGAATAATGAGGGTAATTCCAGCTACGCCTCCCTCAGCCAAATGATTAGCCATATTGAAATTGACAAAACCAAAGGTATAGGTTGCCACACCCAAGGCAATTAGGATAAGCCCTTTAGCAGTTATTTTAATATCATGATGATCTGTCATAAATCCTCCACCTGTAACAATTAACGCCCACGATTGCGGTATTTACTCTTACTCACAACAAATTCTGGACTGACAATTTCGTCAACACTTGAAATAGCAACAAACGCCTGTGGATCTATGTCCGCAAGATAGGTTTTTAACTCACGCGTCTCAGTTGGGTTAAGCGCTACATAAATCACTTCTTTATCTGCTTTAGTATAGGCTCCACCTGCTTTAAAATAGGTCACACCTCTCCCTAATTCTTTCATGATGTGGTTTGAGATAATATCATGTTTATCACTTATGATAAAGAGGCCTCTAAGGGCATAACCTCCATTTTCAACTAGCTTAACCACCTGGCTATACATAAAACTAGCAATGAGAGCATACATCATTTGATTAAGATTGATATAGGTTAGAGAAATGGTCATCACAAAAATATCAATAGCTAGAAGCACCTGATTTAAGTGGACACCCATTTTATTTTCAACAACTCGCGCAATAATATCCGAGCCACCAATCGTTCCGCCGTTGCGAAAAACCAAGCCACCTCCTAGCCCTGCTATTATCCCTGCAAAGAGAGAAACAACTAAAGCATCTTGATGAAGATCAATGGTCATTGGTAACCGCTGAAATAACCAGACAAAACCATACATGGAAAAAATGCCCCAAAGTGTGTACAGCATACTTTTACGACCAAATAGATAGGCTCCAATCACAATCAAGGGTAAATTGATAAGATAGCCAGTATAGGTTGGATCAATTCCTAAAAGTGCATGAAACACCATGGTAAGACCTGCTAAGCCACCAGCGGCAATATGATTAGGCAGGTTAAAATAAACAAAACCAAAAGCATAAATGGCAGCTCCCAGCGCAATGAACACCATATTTTTGAATTGTAACTGGTATTGTTTTTCCATTAATTTGTCCTTTATTCTGAATTTCTAGCTAAATCTTTGTAAAAAGAGAGTGGCCAAAAATCGGTCATCATCCTACGAATACGATTTTTCTTCACTCTCCAATCTCTAATTCTAGCTAAATCGTTTCTTCTTTTCAGCACTTTCGCTCTAAAATACTCTTCTAGATAGCTGCCGTTATAAATCTCAATCTAAATCTGCAAACCGCCCAATAATTTGGACATTTTCAGAAATCGAAACAAATGCTTTAGGGTCAGCTTTTTGCATATGGTATTTGAACTCATAGAATTCCGCACGAGTTATCACAGTGAGAAGCACCGCTTTTTTCTCATGATTATAAGTTCCTTCCGCATCATTGATACAGGTTACACCACGATGAAGACGTTTATGGACCATCTTAATAACACGCTCTGGATTGCTAGTGATAATCATCGCCTGCATCTTCTTCTGCTTGGTATAAATGGCATTTGTGACACGACTGGAGACAAAAATAGTCACCATTGAATAAAGAGCGTACTGCCATCCAAATAGAAATCCTGCAAAAATCATGATAATCCCATTAACAACGAGAGAAATATTACCAACATCACGCCCTGTCTTTTTTCGGATAGTTAGGCTGACAATGTCAGTTC
This sequence comes from Streptococcus hillyeri, assembly GCF_041081565.1. Lineage (NCBI taxonomy): Bacteria > Bacillati > Bacillota > Bacilli > Lactobacillales > Streptococcaceae > Streptococcus > Streptococcus hillyeri. Next base: position 2,176,756 of record NZ_CP163513.1, read on the forward strand.
CACCGCTTGAAATCTTAGATTTCAGACTATAACCAATCCCTGCACCCATAACCAAGCCACCAAAAATGGCATTAATCAGAGGATCTGTGGTCAAGGTTAATTCAGGGACAAATTGGATAAAAACAGAACTTACCGTAACTGTGATAAAGGTAAAAATCGTAAATTTATGCCCTATTTTCCGCCAAGCAAGCACTAATAGTGGTAAATTTATCGCATAGAAAGCCGCTGCGACTGGAATTTTAATGCCAAAACTGCGTAAGCTAATCGCCGAGATGACCTGTGCTAAACCTGTGGCACCACTAGAATAAACATGCCCTGGTTGAAAGAACCAATTGACAGCAATTGCCGATAATAAGCCATACAAAAGAGAAGCTGAAATTTTTTCATCATACTTCTCTTTTGAAATGCTTTTTAGTGTCCGCCAGACACCAAGTTTCTTTGCCCAACGACGAACAAAGAATTTCATTTTTTTCCAAAAAGTGGTTTTCTTAATCATTTTCCTTTACAAGAAGAGCTAATTCTTCTAGTTGTTTGTCAGCAACAATACTTGGTGCCTGTGTCATCGGATCAACTGCCTTATTGTTTTTAGGGAAGGCAATCACTTCACGAATGTTATCTTTTCCAGCTAAGATCATGACAAAGCGATCAAGACCGATAGCAAGACCACCGTGCGGTGGGAAACCATACTCCATAGCTTCTAACAAGAAACCAAATTGTTCATTTGCTTCTTCAGCTGAAAAACCAAGAGCCTTGAACATACGTTCTTGCATTGCTTTTTGATTGATACGTAGACTTCCACCACCAAGTTCGTAACCATTGAGAATAATATCGTAGGCTACTGCACGAACATTTGCTAACTCACCTTCAAGCTCATGAGCTGTTTCTTCTGTTGGTAAGGTGAATGGGTGGTGAGCAGACATGTAACGACCTTCTTCCTCAGACCATTCAAACATTGGCCAATCAACAACCCAAAGGAAATTGAATTTTGTACTGTCAATCAAGTTAAGGTCTTTAGCAATACGATTACGAAGAGCACCTAGGGTATTATTAGCAACTTCAAGCGTATCCGCAACAAAGAGGACAAGGTCATTTTCTTCAAGCTGTAAAGCTGTTGTCAAGTTTTGTTCGATACTTGTCAAGAATTTAGCAACAGGTCCTGCAATCGCACCATCTGTAACTTTGACCCAAGCAAGGCCTTTCGCACCAAATTGCTTTGCAAACTCTGTCAATTTATCGATGTCTTTACGAGAATACTTATCTGCATTTCCTTTAACAACAATCGCTTTAACCGCCTCAGCTTCTGAGAAGACTTTGAAGTCAACTCCCTTGACAACTTCTGTCAAGTCCTGTAAAAGCATTTCAAAACGTGTATCAGGTTTATCAGAACCGTATTGGTTCATTGCGATATCGTATGGCATACGTGGAAACGGTAGTGTCACTTCGATACCTTTGGTATCTTTCATGACTTTGGCAATCATTCCCTCTACAATATCCTGAATTTCTTGCTCTGATAGGAAAGAAGTTTCTAAGTCAACTTGTGTAAACTCAGGTTGACGGTCTCCACGTAAATCTTCGTCACGGAAACATTTCACGATTTGATAATAACGGTCAAAACCAGCATTCATCAAAAGCTGTTTTGTGATTTGTGGACTTTGAGGAAGAGCGTAAAATTGTCCTTGGTTGACACGAGATGGAACAAGATAGTCACGTGCCCCTTCTGGTGTTGACTTCGTCAACATTGGCGTTTCCACATCAATAAACTCTAAGCCATCGAGGTAGTTACGAATAGAATGCGTCACTTTCGCACGCAGCTTAAAGTTCTCTAACATCTCTGGACGGCGAAGATCAAGGTAACGGTAACGAAGACGGTTATCATCACTAACTTCTACACCATCTTTAATTTCAAATGGCGTTGTTTTAGCTTCATTAAGGATTGTCAATTGAGAAACTTTCAATTCAACCGCCCCTGTTGGTAAGTGATCATTAGCCTGTTCACGCGCTTCAACACTACCAGTTACTTCAATCACATATTCGCTACGTAGTTTCTCTGCTGTCGCAACCACTTCTGCGCTCGTATTTTCAGGATTGACAACCAGCTGCATAATGCCTTCACGGTCTCTTAAATCAATAAAAATAAGGCCCCCAAGGTCACGACGACGCGCAACCCAACCTTTCAATGTGATCTCAGAACCAATGTGCTCTGCACGAACACGACCTGCATACATCGAACGTTTAGTCATTATAACTTAGATACCAAGAGCATTCAACTAATCCAATTAACTAATTGCGGTTGGAGTACCTAGAGACCGTTTTTACCCCTCAACTAAAATAGACCAAGTCATGGCGCTTTCGCTAACAAGTCTGACTAAAATTTTAGCACTGGAAAACTGAATAGGATACTCCGTTGGGCTCTTTCCTTTCTCTTCTTTTAATTCATAATATTCATTCCCATCTATTATAGCAAAAAGCAAGCAAAAACCCCACCCCTAGAGGCAGAGTTTTTTTAACTTTTATCATCACATCTCTTTTTTGAGATATCAAAGTCACATTATTTCTTTGCAGGTTTTTTAGAAGCTTGTTCAATCGCTTTTTGGATGGTTTTAGCGTAAAGCTTTGCTCCTTTGGTTGTTGTATCTGAGAAATGAACACCATCTGTTCCGGCCCAAATATCTTGGTTATTAATTCCTGCTTGATACCAGTCTGCGACTGTCACATAATCATATTTTTGAGTCAAATCAAGCTCATAATTACGAACTTCTGATACACGTCCATCCGTAGAATTATATGGCGTCACGATAACTAAGCGGTGTCCTTTAGGAAGGGAAGTGATAAATTTCTCCAAATCCTCTTGATAATTATAAAGCGAATTAACACCTACTGCTAAAATTACTGTCAATGGCAGCGAGTCATTGGATATCTGATTTTGGAAAGTTTCATAAGCAGAATCAAAACCACGGCTAACAGAGGCATCAAGCTGTGCTTCTGGTAAAATTTCTTTAATCGCATCTGAAGCTCTCAGAGCCACACTATCACCAATAATCATAAGACTACTCATGGCACTAGCATCACCTGCAGCAAGAGTATGGGTACGGCTCATATTACTATTCGCCTGATCAAGGGAACTAGCTCTTAACTCCGTTTCAAATTGACCAACTTTAGGAGCCGTTAGAGAAATTCCAATCGCAAGGAGCGTTAAAACTGAAACACCACCTAAAAGATGTTTTTGATACGGTTTCCAATCCAAGGTCAATCCTAAAATGCTCGGCTGCTTTCCTAGTAAAATCGGCTCTAAAACATAATAAGAGAGACTTGCAAAAATCAGAGATAAGAGAGTCGTGAAGAAAATTGAAAACAGCATGGGCATAAACTGATTAAAAATAACCAAGAACGGCCAGTGAAATAAGTAAACACCGTAACTCGTATCTGAAAGAAAGGTCAAAATCTTTGGCTCTTCAACATTAGAAAGCTTCTCATGAAGAATACGAGTGCTGTAAATCATGACCCCACCTAATACACTTGCCAGAAGAAAACCTAGCAGATAGGTGAAAATATGATTAAAATCCAAGAAAAGTCCTAGCACAATCAAACCAATAAAACCGCCCACAGCTGCCAACAATACAGACCTTGTTTGCCACTCTATGATTTGCCTATTGAGCTTTTTAGTGGTATCCCTGATACCCGTCAAAGTTGCCAAAAAACTTCCGACGAAAAATGGAAAAGCATGGGCAAGACTTGAAAAATAAAGGTTTGAAAAATTATCAACCAAGAAAGCTCCAATAAACATGGTCAAAAAGCTCATAAGGAAAAAGAATCCTGAGCTTAAAAAAATCATACCACGTAACTGAGACGTTCGATGAACCCGCTTAGAAGCTAACCAAATCACCAATCCCCAAAGAAGATAGAAATGTACCTCTATCGCCAGACTCCATGTATGGAGAAAAAGATGAGGAATAAACTGATTTTCGTAGTTAGCACCAACAAAAAGCTCATAAAAATTAGTTGTAAAACCAAGGGTCGTCGCAATCTGACGCCCAATATCAGCCACAAAATCCCTTCTCACCAAAAAAGTAAAAGGCATAACCACTAAAATCATCAGTACCAGTGGTGGTACAATACGGTAAAAACGACGGCGTAAGAAGGAGATATAGTCAATCTTATGATTCTTAGAAAATTCATCTAAAAGCAAGGCTGTAATCAAATAGCCCGAAAAAGTGAAGAAAATATCCACTCCGACAAATCCACCAGGAAAAGCCGTTTTAAAATAGTGGTAAAGAAGAACCAAGAGAAGTCCTGTTACCCTGACAGCTGAAAACCACTTTATTCTCATTTTTGATAAATCCCCTGTTTAAATGTGCCCTTATACGTTTTTTTATTTTTAGTTTTTAAAACACCTTTACCATCAGCTAGACCATTGTTAAAAGAACCCTCATATGTCCAACCTTGATGTGACGTGAATTTCCCTTGGCCTTCAAAGACACCATTGTCAAAACCACCCACATAGGTATCGCCATTTTCATAGACCAATTTTCCTTTGCCATTCATCCGATAATTAACAATCGTCCCTTTGTAGGTTATTTTACCATCCTTATAAGTCAAAGTACCTTCACTCTTACTAGGTACTGTAAACACGATTAGACCTAGGAGTACTATCGCCACTAGCGCAAGCTTTTCAATTAAACTCCGCGTAAGCTCTATTTTTTTAAATCCTTGTATTAGTTTTTCCATTTTACTACCCATTTATTTGGCTCAGCCATTGTTCACATCCGTCTTTAACCAAGGCATAGGTCTCATCAAAATCACCCGTATACCAAGGATCTGGGACACCTCCCTCACAAAAAAGAACTATCTTATCGTCATACTGACCAGCGGACAAAGACTTCAAGTCTCGGACATTTTGCTCATCCATCCCAATTACCAAATCATATTGTTTGAAATCTTCAAACTTAAATTGCTGTGAGGTTTTCATTGGGTTAAAAGGCAGAGCATGTTTCTTCAAAATGTTCTGTGTCCCCCTGTGAACGGGATTGCCATGTTCCCAACTGGAAGTAGCTCTGCTGTCAATGACAAGGTCTGTCATTTTCGCCACGTCTTTCATCACAAATTCTGCCATGGGACTTCGACAAATATTTCCTAAGCAAACAAAACAAATTTTCTTCATCGGCTACTACTCCTTGACTATACTCAGTCTATTATATCAAATTTTTAACAGCTATAGTATAAAAAGAGGCTGAGAAAAAGTATCCCAGCCTTCTATTTTTTATAGCAATACAATGTGGCGCAGTGGTTGATTGGAGGTCTATAAAAGGACACTTTTCATTTTCAAGTGTCCAACTCAAATAGTCCAGTGGACTATTTGAGTATCACACAATCGTTAGCGGCCATCCTAATCAACTGTCCCACTCTCTAAATTTTGGCAAATATCGAACTAAAGTTAGTCATCAACTCATCTAATGTCGTTGTGAGCTCTTCACGCGTTGAGTTATTTTTAAGCGTTACTTGACCGCTTTCTACTTCACTTTCACCTAGAGTAACAATAGTCTTAGCGTTCAAGACATCTGCTGATTTGAACTGTGCTTTGAGCTTGCGATTGAGGTAATCACGTTCAGCTGAGAATCCTTGGTTACGGATAGCTTGAACCAATTCAAGCGCTTTGCGATTAGCTCCCTCTCCCAATACGGCAATGTAAACATCTAAGCTAGTTTCTACTGGCAAGGCGATGCCCTGCTTTTCCAAAATTAAAAGTAAGCGTTCAAGTCCAAGACCAAAGCCAAAACCAGGTGTCTCAGGCCCACCAAAATACTCAACCAATCCATCATAACGACCGCCCGCACAGATGGTCAACTCAGACTTATCTACTTTTGTGATAAACTCAAAAATCGTGTGGTTATAATAATCCAGACCGCGCACCATATTGGTATCAATCACATATGGAATGTCTAAATCTTCCAACATTTCACGAACAGCGTCAAAATAAGTCTGACTCTCTTCATCAAGATAATCCAAGATAGATGGCGCATTTTCGACAGCAACCTTATCTTCTTTTTCTTTTGAATCTAACACGCGCAGAGGATTTTCCTCTAAACGACGCTGACTGTCTTTGGATAAACTTTCACGAAGAGGAGTCAAATAATCAATTAAAGCCTGACGATAAGCTGCGCGGCTTTCTGGACTACCAAGAGTATTGAGGTGCAAGGTGATGTCTTGGATACCTAAAGTTTGGAAGAGTTGATAAGCCATAGCAATCGTCTCAACATCCGTCGCTGGATTTTTAGAACCAAAAGCCTCTACCCCAATCTGGTGAAACTCACGCAAACGACCTGCCTGCGGACGCTCATAGCGAAACATTGAACCGATATAATACAGTTTAACTGGTTTTTGTACTTCTGGCGCAAAGAGCTTATTTTCCACATAAGAACGCACCACCGGAGCAGTTCCTTCTGGACGAAGCGTAATGTGACGATCTCCTTTATCATAAAAATCATACATCTCTTTCGTCACGATATCAGTCGTATCACCAACAGAACGAGAAATCACCTCATAGTGCTCAAACATGGGCGTGCGAATTTCACCATAATTGTATTTTTTAAATGTTTCACGTGCAACATTTTCCACATACTGCCATTTAGCAGCTTCTACAGGCAAGATATCCTGCGTACCTTTAGGTTTTTGAAGTTTCATTTCTAAGATACAAAGAGCGTCAAAAAACGAGAAGAAAATAGGAGACCAACGCCGTGTCACCAGACACAAGGAGGTCTATCTTTTTCTCGACGTTTTTAGCTCGTGTTCAGTTTAGAACACAAACTCACTCTCTTCCTTCCTCTATTAGTCTATACTTCTTTCCATTTTATCATGTTTTTAAGGATTTTTGGGAAATGGCAGAGCAAAATTTTAAGACTCTGCTAAATTCCCAAACTAACTTCCACCGTCTGTTAAAGTGGAAGTTAATCTGATAAAACCTCTAACAACCAGTGGAAATCCGTGTCAGGGTAAGTTCCACTGGTTGTTATAATGGTTGATTTTATTGCATTTTTAGGCGAATTTAGGTGAAAAAAGGGTACACAAAATCCCCTCATCTGAAAGCGTTTCAGATTAAGTTCCGTTATGGTGGAAGTTAGTGTGAGACGTTTGAGTGGCTTATATTTAGATTAGTTTTTAGAATTTATGTTGGAGTAATTTTGGGGACTGACAGACGTCTTCTGCGGGAATTAAGGAAATGCCAAGAAGTTTAGCCAGTTCTTCGTCATAGGTAAAGGTAAAGAGCTCATAAGCTGATTTCCCATTCAAAGCAGCGCGTTTCACGCTATTGACATGAGAACAGACTAGGTTGATATCGTCCTGAGTTAAGTTATCAAAAGAAGTTCCCTTTGGTAGAATATCGCGAATAAGGGAGTGATTTTTCTCAATTTTTCCTTTCTGGTCAGAGCGATTAGGGTCACAAAAGAATAGTTTAATCTCACCTCTGATATCCATCTCGATGTCATCAACTCTGGCAAATTCTCCGCCATTATCTGTAAGAATGATAGGGAAAACATCGAAGAAATTTCTATCAGCCTCATAAAGTGTGTTCTTGATGACATAGAAGTGTTTAGCGACCTCAAGAGCGGTTTTATTGTCCAGAAGTCTAGCGAAGATAAAGTTACAGAAAGACAAATTGAAGGTGAGTAATACTTTTCCGCCAACCCGTCCAATAACGGTGTCCATTTCAAGCCAAGAGGTCAGTTGTCTATGTGTCAGGTAGTTTTGGAAGTCCTCATAAGAACGCCCTTTTTTAGCTTCTTTAGGGATAGAAGGCAGGATAGATTTGCGCCTTTCTTTGAATTTTACAGCTCTAGCCAGATCAATAGGAGCGATAGAAAGGTATCCTTTACGGATGTGTCGATAGACGGTTGAGGAACTGACATCAAGGTTATGCGTTTTAAGGATGTGATAGATGTGTTGTCCCTTTTTCACACCATCAGAAATGACTTTATCCATATCCCAGAACGTTTGAGAGTTGAGAGGTGTTCCTTCTCGAGCCTCAACGAGGGTTTGTTCGTATTGTTTTTGAGCCTGTTTAGCGAGGTAGAAGATTTTCTTGTAGCCACAATTTTGTCTTCTCTTAGGACATCCGTTACAGACAAATGGGGATTTATCAATGAGAGGGCAAGGAAGCCCATCACTGGTAGAGGTTCTGACCTGTCTGTTACGTTTGACCTCTTTGGAAACGGTAGTAGGATCTTTTAGGATAGTTTGTCCAATGGCTTTGAAGGTTTCTCCACGTTCTAAGCCAAGTTGGATGTCATTGCGGTCTGAGAGGGTAAGGTGTTTATATTTTGTCATAGTAAGGACTCATTTCTAACACAAACGTCTCAGACTTAATTCCACCATAAAAATCCGTTTTAGACTAATTTCCACTTCGAAAGCTAAAGTGGAAATTACTTTGGGAAATTACCATTTTAAGACTCTCATTAAATCTTTTTAATATCAGTTGATTTTGTAGCTAATTCATTATATAATAAACCAGTTAATTATTTTATTAACCGGTTAACTATGTTTAAAATATCATTTTTAAGGAGACTATCACATGAAACATAAAAAATGGCTTACTCTTGCAGGACTGACACTTATCAGTCATTTGACATTAGTAGCTTGCCAACAAGAACAAACAACCAGCCATCATAAGCCTAACACTCAGCATACTCAAAAAGATGAGAACATCTATGTCGTTGCCGAAATTACAGAAGATGGCTACATTTCTATCCACGGAGATCACAATCATCTCGAAAAAGGTTTTGTACCTTATCATGCTAAATTTTTAGCTGAAACCCTTGTGCCTAAAGATTATGTTTTTAAAGAAAAAGATTTACAATATAAGGTTGCCAATGGCGCTATAGTCAAAGTTAATGGCAAATATTATTTTTACCCCAAAACAAAAAATCAAGGCATTGTCACACTGGACGACGCTCGTCAATTAACGAAAAATAATAAAGAAGACCATCACCATGGACACAATCATGAGCATGGTCATGAAAAAAATAATAAAAAAGAGGTTGCAGGCATTGACCGCCCAACCAGTGACGGATTCCTCTTTACCTCTGAGAGTCAAATCAAAACAAAGACAGAGCTAGGACTCATCGTCTCCCATGGTGACCATGAGCATTTCATCTTCTATATTTAAAGGGTAGCAAGTGGGAATACCTTATCCCAGAAAATGCTAATCTAACAGCACCCGTCACTTCCAACGCTGTACCAACAAGTCACTCTGTTCACGACAATTATGTCTTTAACATTAACGACGTTGTTGCAGAAGATGCTAATGGCTATACCGTTCGTCATGGTGATCATTACCATTACATTCTTAAAAGTAGCCTGCCAACACAGCCTAGTCAACCAAAACAATATGTCCCAATGTCCCTCCCATCAAATCCATCATCAGAAAATCACATTCCTGGTATAACACATCCTACAAGTGATGGATTCCTTTTTGATGGTTCTGGAGTTGTCGGCCATAGTGAACTAGGTCTTTTGGTTCAGCACGGCAACCATACTCATGTGCTACGGTATGACGATTTAGCCAAAACACAATGGGCAAACCTCATTCCAAACAAAGTAGCCAAACCAACTCCTGCTGTACCTCAACCTAATACGCCAAATCATCCTGCAAAACCAAACGAAGAGCAGTCACTTCCTGAAACACCACAGCAAAAAGATCCAAGTGCTGATGAAATTGCTACCAAACGTGCTTATCTAGCTCATTTTTTAGAACTTCCAGAAGACAGTATTCGTTTTTTCACATCTGATAATGGCCCTGCCTTTCTTTACCCACATGGTGATCATGATCATGTGATTTACCTTGCTGATATTGACCTTGATAAACCTATTGAAGACCCGCATGCCCATGCTCACGATAAGGACAAAGTCGGCATAAACACCCTTAAAGAAATGGGCTTTGACGAAGATATTATCCACGATATTTTACATGCCAATGCTGACAAACCTTTCCCATCAAACGAAACAAATCCAGAAAAAATGAAGGAGTGGTTAAAGACCGTTCGCTACCTCAACATCGGTGAACGCCAAAATCCCTTAAAACGATTTGGCTTAGAGTTAATGCCAAATATAGAAGTTTTAGGACTTGGTTTCACAACCATTGACGACATTAGTCCTGTTTATAAATTTAAAAATTTAAAACAACTGTGGTTAACAAAAACAGGAATCAAAGACTATGCTTTCTTAAAACATATGCCACAACTAGAAGGTATTGATTTCTCACAAAATGGGGTTTCTGATTTATCGTTCTTAAAAGATTATCCAAATCTGAAAGTCGTATCAGCAGCTGGGAATGACATTACAGATATTAGTATCTTAGCTAAGTTAAACAGCTTAGAGTCCCTCAATCTTGATCTCAATAACATTTCTGACCTAACTGCCTTAAGCACTCTCCAACATCTCACAGCTGTCAGCTTAGATAATAATCAGATTACTAACCTCTCTGCTTTATCACATAAACCTTTATTACAACGATTGTTTATCTCTCATAATAAAGGACTCAATTTAAAAACACTCAAAGCACCTGCTTTGAAAGAATTAACTGCTACAGATAATGACACTCGTCAACTTAATTTCTTGGACAACCTTCCAAGTTTAGAAACCCTCAATCTAGACAACAATCACCTAACATCACTAGAAGGTCTCGAAGAGGCTAAAACACTTCAAAACCTATCTGTATCAAATAACGATATTACTAACTTATCATTGTCTCGCCCACAAGAAACTCTTGAAGAACTCACTATTAATAAAAACAAACTCACTGACTTAGAGGGAATCAATAACTTGACTGCACTTGACAGTCTCTATGCTTCACAAAATCAAATCAAAACACTCGCATTAGCAGAAAAAAATAATACTTTAACGTATATTGACGTCAGCAATAACCATATCCCAGCTGAGGAATTACAATTACAAAACGGTATTCCTAAAGCGATTCGTGAACATTTCCCAGCGGTTACAGGCGGAAAAATTGAAGAGAATAAACCAGAAGTTCCTACTAAACCTCAAGCTATATCCGAAGAATCACTCTCAAATACAACTGAGAAAGAGACTGTAAAACCCGACCAAGCTGATCAGACAGAAAGCACTCCTCAAGAAGTTACAGAACATCAAGAGAATGCTACAGATACAGCAGTAGAAGACAAATAATTAAATCAAAAAACTTCTCTCATACTCAGCCTTTGATAGCTTTGAAGTGAAGGAAAAGCTGACTTTTTACAAAAAATCGCAAATTTATCATAAAAAACTGTCAAGTAACTTTACTTTACAAAAATCTTTTGATATACTGTTAAAGTTGGCGAAAGCCGAAACACACACTTGAAAGGAAAATAAAGAAAATGGCAGTACCTGCACGTCACACTTCAAAAGCGAAGAAAAACAAACGTCGTACACACTACAAATTGACTGCTCCATCAGTACAATTTGACGAAACAACTGGAGATTACTCACGTTCACACCGTGTATCGCTTAAAGGATACTACAAAGGACGTAAAATCGCTAAAGCTAACGAAGCTAAATAATAGAAGGGAGATACCATGCGCGTAAATATTACACTTGAACACAAAGAATCTGGTGAACGCTTGTACCTTACTTCAAAAAACAAACGTAACACTCCAGACCGTCTTCAATTGAAAAAATACTCACCAAAATTGCGTAAACACGTAATCTTTACTGAGGTAAAATAATTGAGATAAGAAAAGCCTATGAAACCAACGTTTCAAAGGCTTTTTTTAAATACGACAGCATGTCGTATTTAAAAAAAGTCCAAAATCACAAATTTTGAACTTTTTCGATTAATTTTTATTCATTAAATGATACGTGCACGTGATCATAGTGATTAGCTGTTACGCCACCACGATCTGGCATTGGATTCCATGTATAAGCAGGTCCGTAGACACTTGGCCATGGTGAATAGAATTTTTGCTCCCAAATAATGTATGAGATATTACGAGCTCCCATCGTATCAATGGCATATTGAGCGACTTGATCACCTAAGTCAGAACCTACTGGAACCATAAAGTCAACAGCAAGCCCTTTTCCGTGATCTCCTGAATCACCTGGACGGTATAAACTAAATGACGTAATGCCATAAAGACCTGCAACTTCTTCTTTATAAGCAGCAACATGTGGTTTCAAACCAGCATTTTCTGGTTTTGATACGGCTGATGAAGACGGTGCTGCCGCAACTGTCGGTGCTTCGGTTGCTGTTTCAGTTGTTATTTCAACCGCTTCTGATACTACCGTGTAAACTTCTGGTGCTGGCGCTTGTGACGTTGTTGGAGTTGAAGTCTCTTCTGCTGTAACGGCTTCTGTGACAGTCTCAACAACTGGCGCAGCCGAAATTGTTGTCGCTTCAGTTGTTGTCTCCACTATAGGAACTTCTGTTGTTTCTTCTACTGCTGGAGCAGTCGGTTCTACCTCAGTTTCCTCTGAAACAGGTGCTTCAGAAATAGCTTGAGTGGGTTCTTCTGGTTTAACAGTCACTTCTTCAGTAATTGACGCTTCTGTGACTTCCGCTACAACTGGAGTGGCCTCAGTAGCACTACTTGTCTCTCCTTCTGTTGTTAGAGGAGCAGAAACAGTCGTTTCTTCTGTAACAACTGACTCTGTTGCTACTGCAGTAGTCTCAGATGTGTTAGGTGTAACTTCTGTCTCATTAGTCACTGTTACTGGGATTTCATCAACTACTTCTGATACAGACCCAGTAGATACTGGTGGTGTCTCTTCAACAGCTGTTAATTGATTATTAGCATCATAGCTAAGTTTCAAGACAGTATCTGGAAAAATCAAATCCAGATTAGAGATCTGATTGATTTGAGCCAAAATATACATGTCGACATCCGTTGCAGCTGCAATTGTGCTGAGCGTGTCACCGAATTTAATCGTATAAGTCTTACTATTGCTTGTTTTTGCTGCATCAGCTTGAATTTCAGCAATTGTACGTGGCGTCCAATTAAGCGTTGAGTTTTCTTGAGCACTCACTTCCATACCAGATACTGCAAAAAGAGTAGCTACTGTCGTCGAAGCAACCAACGTTTTTTTAGTTAATTTCATGTGAATATTTCCTTTTTCATTTAATAACTATACTCATCATATCATAAAGCAAGCATGAAAAGTTTAAAATAGTCTCCCATTTTTGACATTTAATCTTGCTGTCTCAAAATTGTAACACTCTGACTTTTTTTGTAAAAATCAGCACAGCCATTCCGACCTACCTCTCATAGCATAACTGCCCATAACTATTACTTACCTTGTAAAATTTCCACAAAGCGATGGGTAAACTGTGCCGTCATTCCCCAAAGGTTTTCGCCCACATTTTCATAAAAGGGAATCTTACGATTTTGATGACCAAAACGATAATTTTCCCCCTGATTGATTCGCTCAAAAGGAAAATCAGAATCCTTACGAAAATCTGCTTTCAATTTGTAATAAGTAGGGGTTGTTTCCAAAAGCTGGCGCAAAGGAATGGTAAACAGTCTGTCAACTTCATTATTAGGCGTGATGTCACGCCAATTTTCAATCATTAGTTGCCCTACAAAACAATGAATCTCCCTATCTTGATAAACAAAATAATCAATTTCGCCAACAAGCTCAATCACATCAGCAGACAAATTAAGTTCTTCAATCGTTTCACGAATCGCAGCCTGAGAAAAGGCTTCACCAGCCTCCACGCGCCCACCTGGAAAAGCTACCTCACCCGGCTGAGAAATAGTATGACTCCTAATTTGATACAATACCTGCCACTCGTCATTTTCCCAAATCAAAGGAAGTAGCACTGCATAGTGTTTAGTCACACCAAGAGGCTTTGCCGTATAGCCTTCTAACTTTTCTTTTATCTTATCCATCATGTCTTTTATTATAAAAGTTTTAGTCGCAAATGTCAGAAAAATAACTTGTTCAAAATTATATAAAATTTTTACACATAAATCATTGACTTTTTTTCTTTATAGGTATATATTTTATATATAAAGAAATCACATATCAGAAGGAGGGGCCTTATGTATTTTCCAACTTCAGCTATTCTGATTGAGTTTCTCATTTTGGCCATCGTCGAAAAGGAAGATTCCTATGGATACGAGATTAGCCAAACCGTCAAACTCATCGCAAACATAAAAGAGTCCACGCTCTATCCGATCCTCAAAAAACTAGAAAGTGCACACTTTGTCACGACCTATACCCAGGAGCACCAAGGACGTAAACGCAAATACTATGCCATTACCGATTTAGGGCGAGCTCAAGTGTCTTTTCTAAAAGGAGAATGGCTGAGCTACACCACAGCAGTCAACGATATTATCGAAGGGAGATTAAGACATGACAAGGACTGAGTACCTAGCGGAGCTAGAAAAAGAATTACGGCAGCTCCCCAAAAAAGATTTTCAAGAAGCCATGGATTACTTCACCGAATACTTTGACGAAGCTGGTCCAGAAAACGAAGCCGACCTTATAGCTGAATTAGGCACACCACAAGAAGCAGCCAGCGATATCCTAGCAAATGTTATCGGCAAAGAAGACTTCCAATCCAATAAATTCTTCAAGCGCCCACGTAGTGGTAAAGAAATTGCTCTTTTGGTTGGTCTAATCCTGATGGCATCACCTGTATTATTTCTTGTAGCTGGTGTTCTTCTAGGGCTTCTCTTAGCAGCCATAGCCTTACTCATTGGACTAGCTGGATTTGTGATTGCCATGATTATCTTGATCGCCTGCCTCTTACTAACAGGTTTCCTTCTCTCTGTAGCAGCCATTATCATCGCCTTTGTGACACTCGGAGAAAGCCTAACTATCTTTAATAGCTCTTGGCCAGCCATGACCATGGGCTTCGGTGGATTCTTTGCAGCAATCGGTGGCGGCGTCCTCATTTTCCTACTCAGCCTCTATTTAACAAAACTCTACGGCAGAGGTCTTATGGCTTTTGGAAAATGGCTGAGCAACTCACTTAAAAACCTCTGGAACAAGCGCAAATGGAGGAAATCTCATGAATACTAAATCAAATACCAAATGGAAATACTTACTTTTCTTTGGCCTAGGAAGTGTCGTTGTCGGACTTTCTCTCCTAGCCTTCGGAGCAGCTACAGGCGGTATCGAAGGAATCAAAAACAACACCAAGGCAACCAAAGAAGTCAAAACGTTTGATAAGGTGAAAAATTTAGACATCAATAGTTTTTACAATGTCACTGTCAAATCTGGTGATGTTGATAAAGTCACTGTAACTTACTACGCACATAAAAAATTTAGACCAAAGACCTCACTTCAACAAGATAAAGAGACCCTTATTATCAACCAAACCGAACGTGGTTCCTTTGTCACTGGCTTTATGGAGACCGGGGGCTATCTTCTCAATGAACGTACTGGTAATGAAGATTACAATGAAACCATTATCACTGTTCCTAAAAACCTAGTTCTCGAAAACTTAAATGGTCAATTCAATTTTCATCATTCACAGTTAATCGATTTAAAAATTAAGAATATCAATGCACGTGGCATAAGCTATCTTGACAATGTGACAATTAACAATGGGACAATAAGTGCTTACAGTTCTCAAATTGATAACAGTCGCCTCAGCAATGTCACTTTTGATACTGATATTAATCATTTATCCTTTGATAACAGCACCGTTGAAAATAGCACTTTTGACAACTTCCACGCCAGTCTATCTTTAGAAAACTCTCACTTCAAAAATGTTACCTTCAAAGCAACACAGGTTGACGACCCAGAAACAGAAGAGCAAGACGAATTTGGAAGTGACTATTGGTATGATCAGTACGGCAACGCTCTTTATGGACATCTTGATATCAATAGTGGAACACTAGAAAATGTTACTTATACGGGGGCAGGTGAGTTAACAGGACGCAATGTCAACTTAATTGGTAACATCAATCTCTCAGGCACTTTCCTATCAACTGATTTCCAATTAACCTCAGAAAGCCTAAAATCAACGTCTATGGATTTCTTTGCAAGCCATGGCACGATTAGTATTGACAACAAGATGATAAAGAATACCAATACTGACAGTAGCTATCAGAAAAAAATAGATAAAGCTAAAGCAGATTTGATTATTAAGAGTAAAGGTGGCTACATTTCCATTCAATAGCAAAAAGAGAGGCTGGGCAAATTTGCCCAGCCTTCCTATTTTATCAATCTTTTGACGAAGTGGTTGATTGGAGATTTATAGTGGATTGAGAAAGGAATAGGACAAGGCAAGGAGCTACTGATAGAACTTAGCGTTCGTCAAAGCTACTTAACGATGTCCTAACCTTTATTCAATTCACTATACAATTAGACACTTCTTCATTTTCAAGTATCCACCTAGAACAGTCTTTCAACCAAAGCTTAGAAAACAAAAACAATGAGAAGCCAAAACATCGATATTTTGGCTTCTTGTTACTCATTTTCTCTATCAATTAAAACCATAGATACGTCTGACAACACGGTAAACTCCATTAGCCACCTTACGACTTGGAAACACAGACGGTTTTACTAACTGTCCAAGAAGACCATTACGGATTTCACGATAGAGTTTTGGATTCGTTTCTTTGATGTAAGCCCAGAGTTCTTGTTTTTTAGCTAAATGCTCAGGTTTTCCAGCTCGGTTAAGAAGAGCCGATGAAATCACCGTCGTAATTTCTAAATGATTGAGCAAATAAGTTCTTAGCTTCGGATGATCAATCTTCTCATCATCAAACTGATCAACCAAGAGCTTATTAACCTTAAGTTGCTGATCAATCCGTTTAATCATGACCTTTTCATTGACAGATTGGTCTTCACGACCAATAAAGTAACGGTAAAAATCAACTGGCAGATAATACATGTTTTTCACTGCCTGTAGCGGTGTAAAGACAAACAAATTATCCACATAAAAGGTATGTTCTGGTAGTTCAAAATTGACCTCACGCAAGAGTTCTGTTCGATAAATGAGAGAGTGCATCATCATGTATTGACCTTTTGAAAAATCGCCAACCTCATCCCATCCAAAAACACGTCCTTCTGGTAAGATACCATCATAGCGCATGCTTTTTTTACGAGAAAGCCCCTCTTTTTCATAAACAAAATTAGAAACAAAAGCGTCTACAGGTGTCTGTTCTTCATTCAAATGATTAAGAGTCTCTAAAATCTTGAGATAGGCCCTGCTATCAACCCAGTCGTCACTATCAACAACTTTAAAATACTGACCTTTTGCTTCACGAAGCCCCGTATTAACGGCTCCGCCATGCCCTTTATTTTCCTGATTAACCAAACGAACATTAGAAAATTGCGCCTCAAGCCTAGTCCCCACAGTAGCAGTTTCATCACTTGAACCATCATTAATAATCAAAATTTCAACTTGATTGCCCCCAATAACCAAGGAATTTACACAATAGTGTAAATACTCACTTGCATTATAAGATGGAATAGCAATAGTTAACAACGTCATACGATACTCCTTTGTAACCCTTATTATACTCAATGAACATCAAAAGATACCTAGCAAGCCAAAAAACACACTTTTCAGAAAAGACGTCCACCAGCATATCATCCTAAATTTCAAAGAGCCTTAAAAGGTTAAACATACGCTTTTTATCTTATCATATTTAGCTATTTTTCGCTACTTGATACCTGCTTCTAAATAGCACATCTAATGTTTTTTTAATAATGTCATACAGAAAATTTTACCAATTCGCCTGATATAATTAAGACAAACAGGGATAGTATTGTCTTACCCTGTTAATCACCAATTTATCTACCATCAAACTAAGAACTATAATCATTTGAATTAACTTTACTACATCGTCGATTTCGATTTGCTATACTTTTTGAGTTGTCTGCGTCTCAGCTCCTTATTTTAATGCTAATTCATTCGATTGTATAATTCTGATAACATTATAAAAAGCCAGCCTTAGAGCTGACTTTAAAAATACTAATCTTAAAATTAAAGCATTTTGTTGTAGAATTCAACGACAAGAGCTTCGTTGATTTCTGGGTTGATTTCATCACGCTCTGGAAGACGAGTCAATGAACCTTCAAGTTTCTCAGCATCGAATGATACGAATGCTGGGCGTCCAAGAGTAGCTTCAACTGCTTCAAGGATAGCAGGCACTTTAGCTGATTTCTCACGAACTGAGATTACTTGACCAACTTCAACACGGTATGATGGGATATCAACACGTTTACCGTCAACAAGGATGTGACCGTGGTTTACGAATTGACGAGCTTGACGACGAGTAGTTGCAAGACCAAGACGGTAAACAACGTTATCAAGACGACGCTCAAGAAGTACCATGAAGTTGAAACCAAGAGTTCCACCTTTTACTTTAGTAGCTTGTACGAAGAGGTTACGGAATTGTTTTTCACCCATACCGTATGAGAAACGAAGTTTTTGTTTCTCAGCCAATTGCAAACCGTATTCAGAAAGTTTTGAACGGTTGTTTGGACCGTGTTGACCTGGAACGTAGTTACGACGTGCCAACTCTTTACCAGTACCTGTAAGTGACAAACCAAGACGGCGTGCTTGTTTCCATGATGGACCTGTATAACGTGACATTTGCATGTCCTCCTAATAAAATAATTTTTTAGGAAATAACGTCTTAGACAAACCTAATTCGTGCAGATACCCTTCGCCTAAACAGCCAAGGTTACTTATATTTCAAGATATCTGTTGACGAGCTTTATTTTGCCCTGCTGTTATTTCACACAATTTATAGTATATCATGAAAAAAAGGCTCTGTAAAGCCTTTTTCTTACTTATTCTCCAATTCTGCTTGTTCAGCAGCATCTAAATAACGGATGAGAGTCTTTTCTGTCAAAATGTCAGAGTAAGTATATGACTCTACAGTCGTATTATTAATAGCACCTGGAACATTGCTATCATCTGTAAATTCAACGATGAACAATGATTGATAGACCTCAGTTAAACGACCGATACGGTTACACTCACGTTTACGGCCATTTTCCAGCGTCAATTCAACTAGCTGTCCTTCATGATTTTTAATATCTTCTTTAATTTTTTTCATTTTTGCTACATCAGCAAATGCATCACTCATTAGTAACTCTCTCTTTCATTTAATCAAAGCTTGCGCATTTCAACTTAAAATTCATTAAAATGTGCAATTGTTGAAAATTTATTATATTCCTTTTGGAATAGTAATTTTACAGTCCCACGTGCCCCAGCACGGTTTTTCTCAAGAATAACTTCGATAGTGTTATCCTCAATAGCTTCTTCTTGGTCATCACCCTCACGGCGATAATAATCATCACGATACAAGAAAGCAACAATATCAGCATCCTGCTCAATAGAACCCGATTCACGAATATCAGACAAAACTGGTCGTTTGTCTTGACGCTGTTCAACACCACGTGACAACTGACTAAGGGCAATTACTGGCACACGCAACTCTTTTGCCAGAATTTTAAGCTGACGAGAAATGTCTGAAACCTCTTGTTGTCGATTTTCAGGGCGAGTACCTGTAATCAGCTGTAAATAGTCAATAACTATTAGACCTAATCCACCAGTTTCTTGCGCAAGTTTACGAGAACGCGCACGAATTTCTGTAATCTTAATACCGGGTGTATCATCAATAAAGATAGGTGCCTCTGCTAGAACCCCTTGGGCCATCGTCACATTTTGCCAATCCTGATCCGTTAGCTGACCAGTCCTCAGTGAATGAGAATCAACCATTCCTTCTGCAGCCAACATACGGTCAACCAAGCTCTCTGCTCCCATTTCGAGGGAAAATACTGCAACCGGCTTTTGTTGCTTCGTTCCAACATTTTGTGCAATATTTAAAACAAAAGCAGTTTTTCCGACAGCGGGACGTGCTGCCAAGATAACAAGTTGATCGGGGTGTAAACCTGTTGTCAACTTATCTAAATCGCGGAAACCAGTCGGTAAACCAGTAACATCCGAAGTCTGATGAGAACGAGATTCCAGGCTCTCATAGTTGACTTTCAAAACATCTGAAATTTTACGAAAGCCATTGCTATTACTACGTTCATTAATATCAATTAACGCACGTTCTGCTCCAGCAATAATATTCTCAGATGGTTCACTACCGCTGTAAGCTTGGTTGACAGTTTCTGTCAACCTATTGATGATATTACGCAACATTGCCTTTTCAGAAACAATCTTAGCATAATACTCAGCATTTGCAGAGGTAGGTACACTATTTACCAACTCTACTAAGTACGAAATACCACCAATATTTTGAAGATCGCCCTGACTATCTAATATCGCTCGAACAGTCGTAGCATTTATAGCATCATTACGATCATTTAAAGCTACCATTGCCTTAAATATAACTTTATGAGCATACTTATAAAAATCTTCTGGCTCAATATATTCACGAACTGAAATTAACTTATCAGGTGTGATAAAAATTGAACCTAGAACAGACTGTTCTGCCAGCAAATCTTGTGGCTGAACTCTCAATTCTTGGACTTCTGACAAAATCTGCCTCCTTTACACGTTGTCAATTCGATGTAAACTTAAGACTCTTTGACCTGCAACTTAATTTGCCCCTGAACCTCTTTATGAAGTTTTACAGGAACCTCAATCAAACCAATAGAACGAATTGGATGATCTAAATCAATGTGTCGTTTGTCAACTTTAAGTCCAAATTGTTTTTGCAACTCTTCTGCTATTTTCTTAGCTGTAATAGAGCCAAAAGTACGACCGTCTGGACCAACTTTCTCTGTAAAGATAACGCGATGTGCCTCGTTCTCTAGTTCCTCTTTCAATCTTTTAGCCTCTGCTAAAATTTCAGCTGCATGCTTAGCCTCAGATTTTTGTTTACCAGCTAATTCTCCAATTGCCTGACTTGTGGCTTCCTTAGCTAGATTTTTCTTGATTAAAAAGTTCTGAGCATAACCCGTAGGAACTTCCTTAATCTCGCCTTTTTTTCCTTTTCCTTTGACATCTTGTAAAAAAATAACTTTCATCTTAACTTACCTCTAATTCCTCTTTAATTTTTTCCTTGAGTAATAGCAAAGCATCCGAAACTGACTGGTTTTCTAGTTGGCAAGCTGCTAGATTAAAGTGACCTCCGCCACCGAGTTCTTCCATGATGCGTTGCACATTGATTTTGCTACGACTTCGTGCTGATATAGCAATATTACCTTGAGCATTTTTGGCAACTACAAATGCTGCCTCTATACCTGACATGTCCAGTAAAGAATCTGCTGCCTTACTAGCAACCACATTACTATAAAACGTGTCCTCAGAACCACTTGCGATAATAATCGACTCCCATGACTTTTCTCCTCGTAAAATCAACTCATTAATAATACGGTATTCATCAAAGTCTGTAGCGGAGATATTGTGAATTTCAACACTGTCACTTCCCAATGTTCTCAAGTAAGAACCTACATCAAAAGTTCTGCTGGTAACACGAGTCGAAAAGTTTTTCGTATCTAGCATGATACCTGCCATAACAACACTTGCTTGAAGTTTACTCAACTTGGCAGAAGCATTTTGAAATTGTATCAACTCAGTCACCAGCTCACTAGCGGAACTTGCACCACTTTCAATGAAGGTCAGAACTGCATTTTTAGGAAAATCTTCATCACGACGATGATGGTCGACAACAACAACCTCTGTAAATCTATCGTAAACTTCCCTTGACAACGTTAAGGATATCTTGGAATGGTCAACCATGATCAATAGAGACTGATTAGTGATTTTTTCCAAAGCTTCTTCAATCGTAATCAGATTGCTATTTCCATCACTTTTGAGGCGATCAACGGCACGCGCAATATCTGGTGCCATTTTCTTGTCATCATAAACCGTATAACTGTTTGAAATAATATTGGAAGAAAAGAACTCCATTCCAACGGCAGCACCCAAGGCATCCATATCAAGATTACGGTGCCCCATGACAAAAACCTGATCAACCGTCTTAATTTTATCAGAAATAGCAGTCATCATAGCTCTCGTTCTTGTACGCGAACGCTTAACAGTAGAAATCGTACCACCGCCAAAATAAATGAAGTCCTTATGTTCATCATTTTCTTTGACGACAACCTGATCACCACCACGTACCAAGGCCATATTCAAATTTTTCTGAGCAATCTCACCAATCTCATCGTGTTTACTATCACCATAAGAAACCCCCATACTCATTGTCAAGGGTAAATTAAACGCCTTTGCTTCTTGTCTAAACTCCTCTAAAATAGCAAATTTAGATTCCATTAATTGGCTCAACACCGCATAATCTGTGAAGAAATAAAAACGGTCCATGTCAACACGACGGTAAAAGATACGATATTTTTGCGTGAAATCAGCCACAAATTTCACAATTAAGCTATTAAGACGAGAGACTTCCGCGTCAGCTAAATTTTCTGTCGTATCATCATAATTATCAATAGAGATAATACCGATAACAGGACTTGCAGCAGAAATAGATTCACCAGTCCGATAATCTGACAGATTATCATAAAAATAAAGAATACCAGTCGTAAAATCAACAGTTAAACTATACTTTTTACTGTTGATATTGGCTACAGTCATTGGGCTTTCTTTTTGATTAGCCAAGATATCAAGAACTAACGAACTATTAAAATTCCCTTCCTGATCTGCAAAAATTAATTCCGCATAAGGATTGAACCATTCAATAGACCACAAACTAGGATTAAATTTAATAACTCCGACAGGCATTGTGTCCAAGAGTTGTTTTAGGCTCTGCTCTGTATCAGCATTTAATCGTTCAATACGCTCTAAATCTGACTCTTCATATCCCTTTTTCTGATAGAAAAGCAGGGCAGATATCATAATAGAAACCACTAAAAAAAACACTATTTTTTCTGTATCACTAACTACTATACGTAGACTAGCAGTCAAAATTCCAAAAATAATTAAACCAATCAAAACTAAGTGAATGGTGGCGAAACGAAATTTTTTCATCTTAAACCTCTTAATGCCCCATTATAACACAAACCAGCCCTAAAATAAAGGCTGGTCCTCAAGCTATTCACTTTTTCTGCGTGCCTTGTTATTCCCTTCAAGGTAAACCATTAAGATAGAAATGTCTGCTGGGTTTACACCAGATATTCGACTAGCTTGTCCAATGGTTTCAGGATTAATCTTCTTAAATTTTTGGCGGGCCTCTGTCGCAATAGAATCAATCGCATCCCAGTCAATATTTGCTGGAATACGTTTTTCTTCCATACGCTTCATCTTGTCAACCTGATCTAGGGCCTTATTGATGTATCCTTCGTACTTAATTTCTGTTTCTAATAGCTCAATCAATTTGTCGTCTAAATCCTCTGCCGCAGGTCCAATAAAGCTAACTGCTGTTTGATAAGAAATTTCAGGACGGCGCATAAATTCTTTAGCTGTCATCGCGTCTGTCAAAGCTTTAAAGCCAAGAGATTCAATTTTTTCATTTGTTTCCTTGACAGGTTTTAACTTAATAGTTGACAACCTTGTCAACTCGTTGTCAAATTGATTTTTCTTGATTTCAAAAGCTTGCCAACGTTCATCATCAACTAGACCTATCTCACGACCAATTGATGTCAAGCGCATATCTGCATTATCATGACGTAAAATCAAACGATACTCTGCACGACTTGTCAAAAGGCGATAAGGTTCCAAAGTTCCCTTAGTAACAAGGTCATCAATCATAACTCCAATATAAGCATCGCTTCGTTTCAAGATAAGTTCTGGCTTGCCTTGGACTTTGAGAGCAGCATTGATTCCTGCAACAAGACCTTGACCTGCCGCTTCCTCATAGCCTGATGTTCCATTGGTCTGACCAGCTGTAAAGAGTCCAGAAATCAATTTCGTTTCAAGGGTCGCACGCAACTGATGCGGCAAAACAATATCATACTCGATTGCATACCCAGTACGCATCAACTCAGCTTTTTCCAATCCCTTAATTGAATGAAGAAGTTCACGTTGGACATCTTCTGGAAGTGATGTTGATAACCCTTGAACGTAGACTTCCTCAGTCTCACGACCTTCTGGTTCTAAGAAGAGTTGATGGCGCTCTTTATCCGCAAATCGGACAATTTTATCTTCAATCGATGGACAGTATCGAGGGCCCACTCCTTTGACAACACCTGAAAACATTGGGGAACGGTGCAAATTCTTGTTAATAATGTCATGACTCGTTTGATTGGTATAGGTTAGCCAACAAGGGATTTGATTTTTTAAATAATCCTCATCTTTTGACATAAAAGAGAAATGATTAGGCTTCTCGTCACCGGGCTGGATTTCAGTAACTGAATAATCAATTGACGATGCCTTGACACGAGGTGGGGTTCCTGTTTTAAAACGTCCAATTTCTAAACCAAGTTTTTTCAAATTATCTGCAAGAGTGATTGATGCCAAACTATTATTGGGACCCGATGAATACTTAAGATCACCCAAAATAATCTCTCCACGCAAGGCTGTCCCTGTCGTTACGACAACCGATTTAGCCCCATACTTTTGTCCAGTTGCTGTCAAGACACCGACAACTTGACCATCCTCAACTAGAATATCATCAATCATACTTTGACGAAGGGTCAAATTTTCTTGCTGCTCAACTGTATGCTTCATTTCACGAGAATAAAGAACCTTGTCAGCTTGTGCACGAAGTGCGCGGACAGCAGGCCCTTTACCAGTATTGAGCATTTTCATTTGGATGTAAGTCTTGTCAATGTTTTTCCCCATCTCTCCGCCAAGAGCATCAATCTCACGGACAACGATTCCTTTAGCAGAACCACCAATTGATGGGTTACATGGCATAAAAGCCAACATGTCAAGGTTGATGGTAGCTAGTAAAGTCTTACATCCCATTCGAGCTGCTGCAAGACTGGCTTCAACCCCAGCATGACCAGCTCCAACGACAATAACGTCATAAGTTTCAATAAATTCGTGCGTCATAATTACTTCCATTCATTAATTTAAATTAGTTCATAACACAAAAATAGCCAAAACTCTAGAAAACTGTACGCCAAAAAGACGTACAATTCTCATGAGCTTTGACCATCATGATAGTTGTTAAGGTAAGTGTAACAAAAATGATCTTATTTTGCAATCAGCCGATGCTGTAAAATGACTTTTTTCATCATTTTTGGACGTAATAAGAATAAGGTTACACCTCCAAAAATAATAATTGCAACTGGAATTTGCCACCAATTAATAGTCTGTTGCACAGTTTCTTCAAATCCTTTAATCACAATTACAGTAAAATCTTGTAAAAAATGAACTAGTATTACCCAAACTAGAGATTGAGTGCGTAGGTATAACGCTCCAAAGAGCATTCCCATAATACCACTAGTTATTATCTGATAGACAGTAAATGCGACAGGCTGTACTAGAAAATTAGCAGCATGAGTGAGACCGAAAAGGGAGGAGGATAATACTAATGCAAACCAAAGTTTTCTTGAATTACCTTGACTGTATTTGACAAGACAGCCTAGAAATAAACCTCTAAAAATATATTCCTCCATAATACCTGCTACTAAGCCTATAAGTAGTGCAGATACAAAAAACTGCGATTGGAACTCTAAGACAATATTAGGAATAAGGGAAACTAAAATATAAATAAATATTGGAATTAAAGATATCAATTGTTCCTTTATAGATACATGTTTCGAATAAAAATTAACATCCACTCTTAATAAACGTCTATTTAAATACATATATAGTGCAATTAAAATAAAACCTTGAAGTAAACTCCTCACAGTTGGTTGTGACGGTAACACTACTTTTAGAATAGTCAGTATTCCAATTAAAAAGAATTCCAATAAAATGACTTGTAAATAGATATTTTTAACTTTTTTCATACATTCTCCCACTCTAATAGATTATTAAATATACTGACAAGCTTCCCCATTTTTATAAGCCATGTCAATGATACCACCACCAAGGCATTCGTCACCGTCGTAGAAAACAACAGCTTGACCTGGTGTAATAGCACGTTGGGGCTCGTCAAAGATAACTTCTGCCTTGTCCCCTATCACTTTTACAGTTACTTTACTGTCTGGTTGACGGTAACGGAATTTGGCAGTACATTCTAATGTAAATTCTTTAGGCATTTCACGTGTAAAGTGAATTGATGATGCGTCAAGTGAGGTTGACATTAGGTGTTCGTGGTAGAAACCTTGACCTACATAAAGAATATTTTGCGACAAGTCTTTTCCAACAACAAACCAAGGTTCATTATCGCCACCTTGTTGACCACCAATACCAAGGCCACCACGTTGACCAATAGTATAATACATTAGCCCAGCATGTTCACCCATATCACGACCATCAATGGTCATCATACGCCCTTTTTGAGCTGGTAGATACTGACTTAGAAATTCTTTAAAGTTTTTCTCCCCGATGAAGCAAATGCCTGTAGAATCTTTTTTCTTAGCTGTCGCAAGACCTGAACGCTCTGCAATTTCACGAACTTGAGGTTTCTCAAGATGCCCCAAAGGGAACATGGTTTTTTGTAATTGTTCTTGCGATAATTGGCTCAGGAAGTAGGTTTGGTCTTTCCCGTTATCTGCTCCACGTAGCATGTGGACTGTGCCATTTTCATCTCGTGTTACTTGAGCGTAGTGACCAGTAGCTACATAGTCAGCACCAAGTGTCATCGCATAGTCAAGAAAGGCTTTAAATTTAATCTCCTTGTTACACATGACATCTGGATTTGGTGTACGTCCTGCACGATATTCTGCCAAGAAATATTCAAATACACGATCCCAATACTCCTTTTCAAAGTTGACAGAGTAATAAGGAATCCCAATTTGGTCAGCAACTGCGGCAACATCTTTATAATCCTCTGTTGCTGTACAAAAGCCATTTTCATCTGTGTCATCCCAGTTCTTCATGAAGACGCCGATAACATCATAGCCTTGCTCTTTCAATAGCAAAGCTGTTACTGATGAATCAACACCGCCACTCATACCAACGACAACACGTGTCTTAGAGTTATCACTCATAATATGTTCTCCCATCTTTTCGTAGAAATAACGATTTGAAGGTCGTATTTCAAAATTTGATTTTCAAAAAACGATTTGAAGGTCGATTTTGAAGCGCCAAGCGCCTAACTATTATACCATTAAACATTCACTTGTCATACTTTTTATGATTACTGATGACGCTTTCTTAATAACTATTTTAATATCCATGTTTTTTGATATAATATTAGTCATAAATGAAACGAGGAAATACTTATGAAACATTTAAAATTTCAATCGGTTTTTGATATTATCGGACCTGTTATGATTGGTCCTTCATCTAGCCACACGGCCGGGGCTGTTAGAATTGGTAAAGTTATCCATTCAATCTTTGGTGAAATCCCAGAAAGTGTCACTTTTGCCCTGTATAATTCTTTTGCAAAAACCTATCAGGGACACGGTACTGACAAAGCTCTTGTGGCAGGTATCATGGGAATGGACACTGATAATCCTGACATTAAGAATTCACTTGAAATTGCTCATCAGCGTGGAATAAAAATCTACTGGGAAATTTTAAAAGACAGCAATGCACCGCATCCTAACACGGCAAAAATTACCGTGAAAAAAGGGGAGAAAAGCATGAGTATCACAGGAATTTCAATCGGTGGAGGCAATATTCAGGTAACCGAATTAAACGGGTTCTCTGTCTCCTTGTCAATGAATACACCTACTATCATTGTCGTTCATAAAGATATTCCAGGTATGATTGCCAAAGTTACGGATATTCTTTCAAAATATGATATCAATATTGCTCAAATGACGGTAACACGTGAAAGCCAGGGACAAAAAGCCATCATGATTATCGAAGTTGATTCAAGAGATTGTCAAGATTGTGTCAATGAAATTGAAAAAATTCCTAATCTTTACAATGCCAATTTCTTTAATTAAGGGGAGATAAAAATGTTTTACACGATAAAAGAATTAGTAGAACAAGCTGAACAGAACTATCAGGGAAATGTTGCTGATTTGATGATTTCTACAGAAGTAGAACTAACTGGTCGTAGTCGCGAAGAAATTTTGTCTATCATGTCTCGTAATTTACAAGTTATGAAAGACTCTGTCAAGGAAGGATTGACACCAACTAAATCGATTTCTGGATTAACGGGTGGAGATGCTGTCAAGATGGATACCTATATCCAATCTGGAAAGACTCTGTCAGATACCACCATTCTATCAGCTGTAAGAAATGCTATGGCTGTTAATGAATTAAATGCTAAAATGGGATTAGTCTGTGCGACTCCAACAGCTGGTAGTGCTGGCTGTCTCCCAGCAGTTCTGTCAACCGCTATTAATAAGTTACATCTATCTGATAAGGAGCAACTTGACTTTCTCTTTACAGCTGGTGCCTTTGGTCTTGTCATCGGCAATAATGCGTCAATTTCTGGAGCAGAAGGTGGTTGTCAAGCTGAGGTCGGTTCAGCGTCTGCCATGGCTGCTGCAGCTGTTGTAATGGCTGCTGGCGGAACAGCTTTTCAAGCTAGCCAAGCCATTGCCTTTGTTATCAAAAATATGCTTGGGCTTATCTGTGACCCTGTTGCTGGTCTCGTAGAAGTTCCGTGTGTCAAGCGCAATGCACTTGGGTCTAGTTTTGCCCTAATTGCAGCAGATATGGCTCTAGCTGGTATCAACTCACAAATTCCAGTAGATGAAGTCATAGACGCCATGTACCAAGTTGGCTCAAGCTTACCAACTGCTTTCCGAGAAACTGCAGAAGGTGGTCTTGCAGCTACTCCTACAGGTCGTCAATACAGTAAAGAAATTTTTGGAGAAATCTAATGACGACATCCGTTTTCTTGGTTAGACATTGTGAACCCAACTATGATAATCACGACGATTTTTCCCGTGAACTTTCTAAAAAAGGTTTACAAGATCGTCAATTTATTTTAGATTTTTTTAATGGGAAAATTATTGACGGTATCTATTCAAGTCCTTACAAAAGGTCTTTTGATACTGTTCTTCCTTTAGCACAAAAATTGACGCTTGATATTATGACCATTGATGATTTTAAAGAACGTAAAATTGATAACGTCTGGATAGAGGATTTTGACACCTTTGCACAGAATCAATGGTCCGATTTTACCTATAAGTTATCTGATGGTGAAAGTTTACAAGAAGTTCAAGATAGAAACATCACTGCACTCAAGAGCATACTGGAAGACTCTCAGGAAAAATCAATTGTTATTGGATCTCATGGTACTGCGATTTCAACCATTGTAAACTACTTTAATCCTTCTTTTGGCTATGAGGAATTCAATCATATAAAATCTCTCATGCCTTTTGTTATCGAATTACAGTTTGAACGTTTGAAGTGCTTGTCAATTTCTCTTTACAATATATTTACAGGAGAGTCTTATGAAATCTATTCTCTTTGATTTAGATGGTACACTGGTTGATTCTAGTATCGGCATAAAAAATGCATTTGCTTACACTTTTGAAAAACTAGCTCTGCCATGTCCCGAGCCAGAAATCCTAAGAACTTTTATTGGACCTCCTTTAGAAGATAGTTTTACCCTCTATGTTGAGGATGTCAATTCAGCTGTAAGGATTTATCGAGAATACTATCAAAAATTCGGAGTTTTTGAAGTTGAATTATACCCCAATATTGAACAATTACTAAAGGATTTAGTCGCTAATAACTACAAATTATACATCACTAGTAGTAAAAATGAACCTATGATTCATGTCATGCTAAAGCACTTAAAGATTGACAAGTATTTTACAAGAATTTACGGTCATACTCCCAAACAGTTAAATAAGACTGAGGTGATTAAAGCCTGTCTCTCATCTGAGCCTATGGCAGCTAATGATGCAATGATTATAGGTGATACTAAATTCGATATCATTGGTGGTAAAAATAATAACATTAAAACAATCGGGGTCACATGGGGATTTGGATTAGAAAGTGAACTTTTATTAGCAGGTGCTGATAACATCTGCTTTAGTCCTTCAGAAATTATAAAAGCCATTGAAACAGTTTAGTTTCAATGGCTTTTATCTTATTGCATTCCCCAAGCTGAAAGCCCTTGGGCATTATAGGCATTGAGAGCAGAATTGATTTGATCATCAACTGTTGCAGTTGAGCCCCATCCTGGCATTGTTTGAAACAGACCAGATGCACCTGAAGCATTTGCAACATTTGGATTTCCATTTGATTCTCGAGCAATGATATATTCCCAAGTTGATTGTGGTACCCCTGTTGCCGCTGCCATTCTAGCTGCAGCCTCAGACCCAATCACACCTGCTGTATTACCATTAGCAAGAGCACCTGAATAAGCTGTTGGAGAAACTAAAGCCGTTTGTGATGTGTGGCTAGGAGTTACTCCGTTTACCTGTGAAGAACTTTCAGTATCAACTACATGATTAGTGTTAACTGAAGAAAATATTTCATAATTAACAGATTTTAGCAAATTTTCTGTTGCAAAAGCTACAGAATTAGCATCGGTTGGAACAGCAGTTGTCGCTTTAATCGTAAGTGGGACACTTGTTTCCAAACTAGATACTTCGAAATTTTCAATTGTCTTTTCTTGATTAGAGGTTGTTACGTATGATTCTGTATTAACAGACTGAGTTGTCAATCCAACTGTCAATCCTGTAAATAACAAACCTAAGGTAACTTTTCTATGTTTCTCTTTTTTTAGCGCACGTCGTTTGACTCTGCTATATGACATAAATTTATTTTCCTTTTTTAATTTTAGCCTCAATTAGTTTAACATATAATTATTACCATTAGTTTACACCTATGTTTAAAAAATAGGCATTATATAAGGTGTCCTGTAATAAAAACAATACTCTGTAACAGTGTTTCTAGTTATTGTTAGAAAATACTTGTCGTCAATTATAACAAAAAACATTGACACACTTGTCAACATTTTTTACTATTTTCATTAAATATTTTAAACTCAATTGACTAGCCCTATCTATTTGGGAAGCTATTAAATACTGTCAACCAGATTTTAAAGTTTGAAAAACATCTCTAATTTTTTTTCAACACAAATAATAGAACAGATAGGACTAAAATTACCAATAAAGCAAGAGTATCTCTTGTTTTCCATTTTAGAAAACGATACTTGGTACGACCGTTCCCACCTTGATAGCCACGAGATTCCATAGCAACAGCAAGGGCGTCAGCTCTTTTAAAACTGGAGGCAAAAAGAGGAATCAAGATTGGAATAATAGATTTAATTTTTTGAATAATATTTCCTTCTCCAAAATCTACTCCACGCGCCTTCTGAGCATTCATAATACGAATGGTATCATCCATTAAGGTTGGAACAAAACGTAGACTGAGCGATAGCATTAGACCGATTTCGTGGGCAGGAACCTTCAATGGTTTTAGCGGATTTAATAGTGACTCTACCGCATCAGCAAGACTTAAAGGAGTCGTCGTTAAGGTTAAAAGAGTTGAAAAGAATATAATCAATACAAAACGCATAAAGATAATTCCAGCCTGCTCTAAACCAAATGTCGTGATTTTTAAAAAGGCAAATCGGAAAAGTGTTTCTCCACCACCTGTAAAGAATAACTGAAATAAGGTAGTAAACAAAATAATGCCAATCATTGGCCTAACACCACGTAAAAAGAAACTTAACTTTATTCCAGAAAGCCATATTGCAAAGAGTGAGAAAGCTAGAAGTAAAGCATTTGTGACAACATTATTTGCCCAAAAAATAATCATGATGTAAATCAACATCGCTAATAGTTTACTTCTAGGATCTAATCGATGAATAATGGAATTCCCTGGAATATAACGCCCTAAAATTAATTTATCCATGAGTCATTTCCTCCCTAAACTCTGTTAACGTAATAGGAAGTTTTTCCAGAAAAAGACCCCTTTTTTGCAACTGATATGCTAGTTTCGTTATTTTAGGAACACCAAGTTGCTTCTCTTCAAGTAAACTCACTTGTTGAAAGACATCCTTTGGAGTACCTGATAAAACAAGTTTTCCTTTTTCTAAAACATTGACAAAATCAGCATAGTCAGCCACATCATCCATCAAATGAGTTACTAAAACAATCGTTAAACCACTTTGGTGTAGTGTTTTAAATAGGGTCATTAATTCCTTACGTCCCTTTGGATCAAGACCTGCAGTTGGTTCATCTAAAACAAGTACTTCTGGTTCCATTGCTAAAATACCTGCAATCGCAACTCTTCGCATCTGACCTCCAGACAATTCGAAAGGATTTTTTTCGAATAGTTCCTCAGAGATACCAACCATAGAAAGTTTCTCGCGAGCTGTTTGCTCAGCTTTTTCTTGAGAAACACCAAAATTTTGAGGACCAAAAGCGACATCTTTAAGAACAGTTTCCTCAAATAATTGACTTTCAGGAAATTGAAAAACCAATCCTACTTTTTGACGTAGTTGCTTGATATCTTTTGGTTTAGAACTTGAGGTAATCACATGCTCTTCAATCTTAACTGTACCAGTTGTAGGAATATTTAGCCCATTAAGCAATTGCATAATGGTAGATTTCCCAGAACCCGTATGTCCAATAAAAGCAGTATAACTCCCCTTTTCAATCGCAAGACTCACATCAAAAAGGGCACGCCCTTCAAAAGGTGTTCCCGCTTGGTAAGTGTAGCTTACATTTTCGAGAGTAATGCCCATAGTTCTTCTTCTAATTCCTTCTCTGTTAAATAATCAGCACTAAACGCTAAATTTCCTGACAATTCTTTAATAACATTTGCTGTAAAGGGAATGTCAAGTCCCAAGTCAATCAGCTGTTCCCCACGGGTAAAAAGTTCACGTGGTTCTGAAGACGACTCTATTCTCCCCTCTTGCATGACGATGACACGGTCACTGAGTGCGACCTCGTCAAGGTCATGAGTGATAGAAATGACCGTCATTTGACGTTCTTCACGGACTTTCTGCATCAGACTAATCAATTCTAAACGTCCTTCTGGATCCAACATACTGGTAGCCTCATCAAGGATTAAAATCTCCGGATTCATTGCTAAAGCTCCCGCAATAGCAACACGTTGCTTTTGCCCACCAGATAAACGAGCCGGCTCCTTGGTCTTAAAATCTGCCATTCCGACCATTTCCAATGCTTCACTCACGCATGAGACCATTTCTTCGTAAGGAAGTCCTTTATTCTCAAGAGCGAAAGCAACATCGTCTTCTACCGTAGCACCGACAAATTGATTGTCTGGATTCTGAAAAACCATTCCAATCTTGTGACGAGTATCCCAGATGTTTTCTTCAGTAAGTCTTTCACCAGCAATCCAAATCTCACCAGATTCCGCCTCTAGAAGACCGTCTATTAAGCGAATTGTTGTTGATTTTCCAGAACCATTATGCCCGACAATTGATAGCCATTCACCACGTTTCACGTGAAACGATATATCATCAAGCGTTGGCTTTTTCTGGTCTTCCTCGTAACGAAACGTAACATTTTTTAGTTCAATCATTTACTAAATGTATCCTTAAACAAAAAACTTGCTCCCTTGAAATAGTCATATCCTGAATAGAGAGTGAAAAATAGAGAAATATATAACATTATATTTCCAATCAATGACCAGTGACAAAGTAGTAAAATAACCGCTAACATCTGCGTTGCTGTCTTAATTTTGCCAGGCATAGCAGCAGCGAGTACCTCTCCACCTGTTTCAACTAAGAGAAGCCTAAGTCCTGTAACCGCTAGTTCACGACAGATAATAACTGCTGATACCCAAGCTGGCGCTAAGTCCAAGCCAACTAACATAATGAAAGCAGACATCACTAACATCTTATCTGCAAGAGGATCTGCAAATTTTCCGAAATTAGTAACAACTTTCCACTTACGAGCTAGATAACCGTCTAAATAATCTGTCAAACTAGCCACAGCAAAAATAATCGCAGCAGTAATATGCCAAAAAATATGGTTTGGAATTGAAGCAAGTAATAAAAATACAGGTATTAAGACGATACGCCCAACTGTTAATAAATTAGGTATATTTTCTTTTTTATTAAACATCATTTTTCCTATTCTACTTTTAGTGTAAAGGTTGCTGGAACACTATTGACAAGTTCTGATAAATCGATTTCTTGACCGTCAGCAGTAATGGTTGTCTGTGTTGGTTGACCAACTGTGATAAACGGAGATGTCCCTTTGTTTACAGAAAGTGTAAACGTATTTTGATCTGGTGTCAAGAGCATTCCTTGTTCTCCATTGACACCGTCATTTAAACTAACCCAACTTTCACCCTCTTTTAGGGTAAACGTCACATCACTAACTTCTTTATCGGTTTTTAGAGTTGCTAGGTAACTACCATCTTCCTGAACTTCAGCTTTAAGAACTATTGGCATCTCTGTTACTGTTGTTGTTTCTACCGCTGTTGTTACTGTTGTTTCTTCTGTGGTTGATGGCGTTTCGTTTCCTGCTTGTTTGATAAAATCAGTAAGTGGCCAATGTTTAACAGCAAAATAACCGATTAGAGCAATGATAGAAATACTCAATAAGCTCAATAGTACTTTTGGAAAAACTGATTTCTTTTGAGTCGCCTCACGGTGACTACGACGACGTCTATGAGCCATACGTTCCATAGGAACATCTTCCTTGTCTACAGAGATAGAAACAAGCTCACTTTTCGTTTTTGCTACTCGAGAGTGAGGTAATGTATTTAGAAATGAGTTTTGATTTGCATATTGAATTAAAATTTCTTCAGCATCTAAGTTTACTAACTCTGCGTAACTTCTAAGATATAATTCAACTTCCTCAGCAGGTACTAAACTAAACTGATCTAGCTCCAAGGCTAAAAGATGATGAACCGCAATCCCTGTTCTACTCTCAATATCCGTCAGTTGTAATTGTTTACTTAGGCGTGCTTCGCGTAAAATATCTCCAATCATTTTACCATTCATATAATTTAAAATTCCCTTCTAGCTCAGTGTTTCTATTATAGCAAAAAAAATGATAATTTCCTGTTATTTTGGAAAAACGATGAATTCTGTTTTCTCAGCTTGATTAAAGAAATATTCACCGACAGTAATAATGGTTTCTAAGTCTAATTTTGTTAACAAATTTGGAAAATCAAAATAAGAATAATCCTCATCTTGATATTGTAAAAATTGATGTCCCAATTCCTCAATACTATCCAAACTACGAATGAATTCACCATAAATTTCATTTTTTATGGTTATCAAATGATTTTGATTAACATCTTTATTCTGCCTAACATTAATCAAATTTTTACGAAGTTGAGTTCCCATAGCAATTGGCTGCTCAGTATCAAGCATTAAAATAACAAAACCAAACCGCTCAGAAATCTCAATCTCTATATCAAAAGAATCATCAATTTTTCCCTTGTCATACCAATCTTGATAGCGATGAGAAGTCCAACCAAATAACATTGCTAAAAATAGACGTAGAGCTAATTTATTCTCGACGATAGACAACCCAGGAGCTAGATTACCTCTAAAACCAAGTCCTAATTTTGAAGTGGTCACATCCATTTGGATAGATGATTTCACAACAGGTTGAACTAAATCAAGATTTGGTCTTACAATTTCTGGTAATGTTTTACGTCTATTTGTCTCCCTCTTTCGAACAATTCTGTCAATCGCCTTGACATCAAAATCTCCAACTAAGACTAAGCTTTTAAAATCTGGTCGGTAAAAACTATCAAAATTCTCTTTCAAATCTGTTAATGACAACATTCCGATTGATTCTTTAGTTCCTGCAACATCCATTGCTAAAGGCGTATTTGGATATAAATTCGCCAAAATACCACTATAAAGACGATAGTCTGGATCATCTTGATACATAGCAATTTCTTGTTCAATAATTCCTTTTTCTCTTTGGATACTTTCCTCAGTTATGTGTAAACTACTTGTAAAGTCTAATAACAATTCTAAGGATTCTTCAAAAGATTCTACTGTTGAAAAGAAATAAGATGTCTTGTCAAAAGTAGTGTAGGCATTACTATCTGAACCAAGAACTGTAAACTGATTACCAACATCCTCTCCGTGTTGATTTCTAAACAGTTGGTGTTCTAAAAAATGCGCAACCCCAGAAGAATATTCTTTTGAATAATCGTTAGATGTAAACTTGGTGTCAATCGAACCAAAATTAACTGTCAATATTGCTGAACGTTCTTGAAAGCCTTTTTTAGGAAGGTAATAAACGTTCATTCCGTTATTCATATGTCTAAAGTAAATTTCTTGGTTTAAAAATGGATAGTCAATTTTCTCTAAGCGACTCATCTTATTCTCCTTCCAAAAAATACACTGCCTGTAACTTCATCATACCAATAGCTGCAACGATATCACGTTTCGTTACTTTGCTAATGTTGTCAATAAACGATTGCAAATCGACACTCTCTTCACTAAATATAGCACTACTATAAGTTTGTTCAATCAGAGCTTTAGGATTGTCCATTGACATTTTGGCATTTCCGATGATCATTTGCTTCGTTTGCTTTACCAGTTGACTTGAAAAAAGTCCCATTTTTAATTCATTGATTTGCTGATTAATCACCTTAAAGGTCTTTGCTCTGCTATTTTTTTCAATACCCGCATATATTCTTAGAAATCCCGTAAAAGCGTCATAGC
Organism: Streptococcus hillyeri; assembly: GCF_041081565.1. Lineage (NCBI taxonomy): Bacteria > Bacillati > Bacillota > Bacilli > Lactobacillales > Streptococcaceae > Streptococcus > Streptococcus hillyeri. The sequence continues at coordinate 2,213,217 of NZ_CP163513.1, forward strand.
GAATTCCAACAGTATAGGCCAAACTCTCTTGTTCTCGAACAACTGTAAAGAGTTTGGAGTGTGAAAAACCACCTAGCATCCCTTCAGCAACCAGCATCGCATAATATTCTTGACTACCATAATAAATTGGGACATGGTAACCAAGTTGTAAAATAGATTGGGTGGTGTCTTTAGAGACTACCTTTTCTTTGACAATATTTAAAAATTCTTGTTTGTAAACCTTCTGTAAAGATATATCTCTATCTAGCAATGGAAATTGGATTAATTGACGTGTTGCTTGATAGTCATTAAAATCTCCTAAGAGAAAAATATCAATCTTATCCTCTTTGAGCATTTTTTGAAACTCTTGATAAGCTGTAAAGGCATTTTCCTTTTCAATCAACTCTTTTGTTCCATATTTTGAAATTTGAAGAGACTCTTCTTCATAGTAAAGTTTCTGTAAACCTATCATACTATTATAAAATTGATCCTGTTCATCTATTTCTAGGTAACGAATAAGATTCTTTTTTTCAATATCAAAGGTCTTTGTTTGGTATTTTTCAAGAGAGATTAACGGACGAAATAAAAGCTGCCCAATAATTGTAATAACTTCTCCTAAAAGGTCTTCCTGCCCCAAAACGTATCGATTACTCATAAAAGAGATATCGATATCAACAATATGGATATTCCCGCGAGTGCTAACATTTGTTGAAAGACTTGCACCATAGAGATTAGCAAATCGCTCACGAAGAAGCTTATTATTTGGAAAATCTTCACTGGCTGTCGCCAACATCTGAGCAACCAGAACTCTTCTGGAAACTGTTTTAGATTGACGATGTCCTGAAAAACGAAAAGTAAGGTGATTGGTTTTAAATTGCTGATTTTTGATAAAATGTAAGTCCACACCTTCTGCTAATTTCATAGTAATTCCTGTCTAAATTTAATCTCATCTATTATAACATTTTATGCTATAATTATCTTTACAGAAAGTCGAGGATTTTATGAAATATACACTATTCGATGAATTTATTACGTTGCAAGCCTTGCTCAAAGAGCTTGGAATTATTCAAAGCGGTGGCGCTATTAAAGCTTTTTTGAAAGAATATGACGTCCTTTTTAATGGGGAAAAGGAAGAGCGACGCGGAAAAAAAATTCGCCTAGGTGATATTATTGACATTCCTAGCAAAGGAATAACCATTACATTACAAAAACCTAGTGAAGAAGAGCGAAAAGTTCACCTTGAAGAAGTGGCTGAAAAAAATCGAGTAGCTACTCTTGTCAAAAAACTTAACCAGTCTCATAAAAAGCAAAGCTCCTCTCCAACTAAAAAGACAAAGTTATCAAAAAATAAACAAGCAGTAGAAAAACGTCCCGTTCGTTTTCCAGGAACATAAATATGTGGATTGAACGTATCTCACTTACAAATTACAGAAATTATAAGACCTTAGAGGCTGAATTTTCTCCTGGCCTAAATGTTTTTATCGGCCAAAATGCTCAGGGAAAAACAAATTTTTTAGAAGCTATTTACTTTCTTTCTCTAACTCGAAGTCATCGTACCCGTTCCGATAAAGAATTAATTCTTTTTAACGAGGTTGATACTAAATTGACAGGTATTGTCAATCGTGTCAACGGCAAAGTCCCGCTTGAGATTATCTTAACTAATCGCGGGCGTACTACTAAAGTAAATCATCTCAAACAAGCAAAATTATCGGACTATATTGGGACGATGACAGTTGTTCTATTTGCCCCCGAGGATTTACAGCTCATAAAAGGCTCTCCATCATTAAGACGTAAGTTTATTGATATTGATTTAGGGCAAATCAAACCACTCTATCTCGCTGATCTTTCAAGTTATAATCATATTTTAAAACAACGAAATGCCTATCTTAAAACATCTCAATCTGTTGATGAAACTTTCCTTGACGTCCTTGATGACCAATTAGCTTATTATGGAACTAGAGTTATTGAACATCGATTAGAATTTATTAAAGACTTGGAAAGAGAAGCTAGTAAACATCATCTTAGTATTTCTAGCCAGAATGAACACTTACGCTTCAATTATATGTCTTCTATCTCCTTTACAAATGAAGTTGACATCTCTGTAAATTTTATTGAACAATTAAAAAAATCACGGTCACGAGATATCTTTAAGAAAAATACTGGTGTCGGCCCACACAGGGATGACTTAGAGTTTTATATTAATGATATTAATGATATTAATGATATTAATGCCACATTTGGTAGTCAAGGACAGCAAAGAAGTGTCATTCTGTCTTTAAAAATGGCAGAAATTGCTTTATTTAAAAAAGTTACTGGCGATAACCCTATTCTCTTACTTGACGATGTCATGAGTGAACTTGACAATAATCGTCAATCTCAATTACTTCATAATATCATATCTGAAAATGTTCAAACATTTATAACAACAACAAGTTTATCTCATCTAAAGGATCTTCCAGAAAATCTGAAGATGTTCCATGTTGTCAATGGAGAAATTTCTGAATAGTCCTTGTCAAGTTTATGTTTACAAAAACGCACACCACCTTTACAGTAATGTGCGTTTTTTCTTACTTATTTTAATGAGTAATTTGGTGCTTCATTTGTAATTTGAACATCATGTGGGTGACTTTCAATCAATCCTGCACCTGACATTTCAATAAATTGTGCATTGTCGTGAAGCTCTTTTAAATTAGCTGCTCCAACGTAACCCATACCAGAACGAATACCACCAATCATTTGGAAGACGATATCTGAAACTGCACCTTTATAGGCTACACGGCCTTCAATTCCTTCTGGAACAAGCTTATTAGCTTCATTAACTGAACCTTGGAAGTAACGGTCACTTGACCCTTTTTTCATAGCTGCAATTGAGCCCATACCACGGTAGGTTTTGAATTTACGTCCTTGGTAAATTTCTGTTTCTCCTGGTGCCTCGTCTGTACCAGCAAACATTGAACCAAGCATAACAGCATCTCCACCGGCTGCAAGAGCTTTTACGATATCACCTGAGTATTTAATACCACCATCTGCGATGATTGTTTTTCCGTACTCGCGAGCAACAAATGCAGCATCATAAATTGCGGTTAACTGAGGAACACCTACACCTGCAACAACACGTGTTGTACAGATTGAACCTGGGCCAATACCAACTTTAACAACGTCAACACCTGCTTCATAGAGAGCACGTGCACCTTCTGCTGTTGCAATATTACCAGCAATTAATGTACGATTTGGGAAGTGAGCACGAATTTCAGCAATTTTACGAAGTACACCAGCTGAGTGACCGTGAGCCGTGTCAATAACAATAGCATCTGCACCAGCTTCAAAAAGAGCTTCTGCACGTTCAAAAGTATCTGAAGTTACTCCAACTGCCCCTGCAACTAGCAAACGACCAAATTCATCTTTCGCTGCATTAGGAAACTCAATCACTTTCTCAATATCTTTGATAGTGATAAGACCAGACAAACGACCATTTTCATCAACCAAAGGTAATTTTTCAATACGGTGCTGGTGAAGAATTTTCTCTGCTGTCGCTAAATCAGTGCCAACTGGAGCAGTAATCAACTCCTCTGATGTCATATGTTCTGAAATGAGAGAATTAAGGTCAGAGATGAAACGCATATCACGATTAGTAATAATACCTACCAATTTACGATTTTCAACAGATTCAACAATTGGAACACCTGATATACGATAGCTTTGCATTAAATCTTCAGCCTCTGAAACCTTGTTATTCGGTGTCAAGAAGAATGGGTCAATAATAACACCATTTTCTGAACGCTTAACTCTGCGAATTTCCTCGGCTTGTTGTTCAATTGACATATTTTTATGAATCACACCAAGACCACCTGCACGAGCAATAGCAATAGCCATTTTGCTATCTGTCACGGTATCCATAGCAGCTGTGATAATAGGAATATTTAATGTTAGATTGTCAGCTAGTTTCGTCTTCATATTGACATCATTAGGCAAAACATGACTCTCTGCTGGAATGAGTAGTACGTCGTCAAAGGTAAATCCTTTTTTCAAAAATTTAGTGTCCCAGTTTGACATTAAAAGTTCCTCTTTTCTTAATTAGTATCAGTCCTCAGACTTTTTGTTTTTACTATAATATCATTATAAAATGATTTGTCAATTATTCCGAATAAAAATATTTATTTACCAAGAATTATTTCTTATTAGCTAAAAATAACAACTATTTATCCCAGATTATCAGTCAATAGATAACGATACTTCTTGATGATTTTTTTGAGTATCAGTTAAAATAGTCTCCAAATATGAGGTTATAAAACCATCATCTTCATTTTTTAAGATTGAAATTCCCTCAGAATAATCTGCTATATTAATTGACTTACCAGCAAAATAGTCAGCATTTAAACTAGCAAATGTATTCCTTGCTAATATCAATTTTTCAGTAGGAAGTTGAGACGTTGACAACCATTCATTACTCTTACGTTTAGCCACATCTTCCATAAATGCTCGAGAATGCTGTGAAAAATGCAATAATGTCTCATCACTCATTTGCTTGTCTTTTGCCCAACCTTCAACATCTAACTGTTCTACTTGATAATCTAATGTTTTAGCACTCACTGTTATTTTTCCATATTGGTGCGGAGAAACGGCCAATGAAGAAGTTATTATTTCAGGAGTTTGTCCTTTGCTAATATGCTGGATATGAATATGTCCACTAAGATTTAAAAATAGCGGTGAATTTCGATACAAAGCAGATAGTTTAGGGGATTGATCGATAAGAAAACCTGAAGTAAAGTCAGGATTATGTGAAATCAAGTTCTGATGGCTAATACCGATGACTTTAATCTTATTTTTTTCAGCTTCTTTCAATCTATCCTCAATCCATTTTAAAGTCTCAGAAGAAAGTTTGTTGTCACCATTGCTATTACTGTCAACACACAAAAACCATAAATCTTTCCTTGCACTGTAAATATAGGAAAGTGAGTTGTCATCTTTGTGTAAAGATTTTTGTAAACCATATTGCCCATAAATTTCTGAGAATTGTTTTTTTGAAATCGAATCTACTAACTCATAACCATCCCCTGTAAATTTAGCTGCACTAGAGCGATCAATATCATGATTACCTGGGATGACAAGAATAGTTATACCTGCCCCTTTGATACGATTCAACTTTTTCTCTAACCCTAAATGACTCTCTCTTTCACCATTAAAAGTTAGGTCTCCACTAAGAATGAGAAATTCTGGTCTTTCTTCAATCACCGTGTCAACAAAAGCCTCTGTAATGTCTTCAATATAATACATGTATTTACCATCAGCGTTGTCAATCATGTCTGTAAAGAATGATTCATTATCATGTAAAGATGGAGACAAATAGTGTAAATCTGTCGCAACAATGATTGAAACTGTTTTTTCAGAGAGGGAGTTATTGCTATGATAACCATTTTGATTTAGATGAGAGTCTGAAACTAGTTTCAGAAAAGCAACTAAGATTAAACAGATTACAGCTATTATGATAAATTTCTTTTTCATGTTATGACAAAAGGGTGAGGCATTGCCTCACCTCAACCTTTCTTTTTAGAAATAATTGATTCCCATTGCAGATTTTACTTCTGATAAGGTTTGAGCTGCTACTTGACGTGCTTTTTGACTACCTTCTTCAAGCATACGGAAGACTTCTCCCATATCTTTAGCGTATTCTAGACGGCGCTCACGGATAGGAGCTAATTCACGTTCTAAGATGTCTAAAAGGTAACGTTTGGTTTTGACATCGCCAAGACCGCCACGTTGATAATGTTCTTTCATTGCCTCAATTTCAGCCTTATCTGCTTCGGTTCCAAAAATATCTAGATAATGGAAAACCATATTACCTTCAATTTGTCCAGGATCTTCCACACGGATATGATTTGGATCGGTGTACATGCTCATAACTTTCTTACGAACGGTATCAGCATCATCAGAGAGGTAGATGCCATTTCCGAGAGACTTCGACATTTTAGCATTACCATCAAGACCAGGGAGGCGACCAGCCTTTTCATTTTCAGGATAGATGCCTTCTGGCTCCACCAAAACCTCACAATTGTAGGTATGGTTAAAGCTACGAGCAATCTCCCGTGTTTGCTCAATCATTGGTTTTTGATCGTTACCGACTGGCACAAAATTAGCTTTAAAAGCTGTGATGTCTGCAGCTTGAGAGATAGGATAAACTAGGAAACCTGTTGGAATAGATTCTCCGAAACCTTTTTGAGCAATTTCCGTTTTAACCGTTGGATTACGTTCAAGACGTGCTAGAGAAACAAGGTTCATATAGTACATGGTCAACTCTGCTAGTTCGGGAATCTGACTCTGGATAAAAATAGTTGATTTAGCAGGGTCAAGACCAACAGATAAATAATCCAAGGCAACATTTCCAATGGATTCCTTGATAGCTGCAGATTCTTTGGCATGATCAGTGAGGGCTTGCTGGTCTGCTAAAAAAACAAACATATCGTACTTCTCTTCATTTTGAAGTAATACACGATTTTTTAAACTCCCTACATAGTGACCTAAATGTAGTTTTCCGGTGGGACGATCCCCTGTTAAAATAATTGGTTTAGACATATTATCTCCTTTACTTTTTTGTCAACTTTGTTTTACAGCGTTGTCAACTTGACGGAAGTAATCTTCCTTGGTTAATCTGTAGTGAACCATTGTAACCATTCTTTCATCAACTTTCTTGTCAATCTTTGCATATGGTTCTTCATGGCTAAACAACATTCCTGATTTTTGCATGACACGCCCAGAAGCAGGATTTTCTTTATCGTGTCGTGCGATTAAACAGCTCATTTGTAAGTCCTCGAAAAAGACTTGAAGTATTTTTGTGACTGCCTCGGTCATATATCCTTTGTTCCAATAGTGTTTATTTAAGGTATATCCTATTTCAGCTCGACGCACATCTTCGGCAATTTTCATTAAATCAATGGTTCCAATAAATCGATTGGTTTCTTTGATAACGATGCCCCAACGTCCTAGGGGATTAGCTAAGTACAGCGAAGCAATATTATTTTTAGTCTCTTCAAGAGTTTTATTAGCTGGAAAAGTCCAACGGACATTCTCTTCATCAAATGCATAAGCAAACATATCTTCTGCATCTTCAATCCGAACAGCTCTTAGATAAAGTCTATCCGTCTCTATAGAGCAGAATTTAGCTAATCCTTGGTAAATATTCTCCATCTATCCTCCAAAAGAAAAAACTCACGCTTAAATAAGCGTGAGGGCATAATCATATTGATACGCGGTACCACCTCAATTGATAACTTTACAACTTTTGTAAAGCAAGTTTACACTTAGTTGTCAAATCAGCAAAGCATCATCTCTAGTACGATAAGGTGTACCAAACCTGAAACTTATGTGTTCGTTTCACGTGAAACCTCAGCCCATTCACTCTAACTCACCTACTGACTTTCAGCACCGTCAACTCTCTTTGAAAGTAAAGCTAAAGTTACTTTTCTGAATACTTATATTTTATGAAATCCCTTCAAATTTGTCAAGTTTTTATCTTGTCAAGAACTTGGATTTAAGGGATAATAGAGGAGTTGAAAAATAGAGAAAGTGGTTTATCATGAAAAAACGTTTGATTGATTTTGTATTAGTAACAATCGGATCATTTATTGTTGCTATTGGTTTTAATACCATGTTTTTAGAGAATAACATTGCTTCAGGCGGTATGGGAGGGTTGGCAGTTAGTTTCAAAGAAATCTTCGGGTGGAACCCATCCACCTTTTTATTGCTAACTAACATTCCTCTTTTGATACTCTGTTTAGTATTTTTAGGGAAGGAAACTTTTGTTAAGACCTTTTATGGTTCATGGATATATCCATTTGCGGTGAAGTTGACAGCAACTTTACCAACGTTGACACATAATCCATTGCTGGCAGCTATCTTTGGTGGGATTATCGTTGGGATTGGATTAGGTATGGTTTTTTGGGGAAATTCCTCAACCGGTGGTACTGGGATCCCTACTCAAATTTTAAATAAATACACACCTTTATCCTTAGCTGTGGCAATGACTATCGTTGATGGGATTAGTGTAGCAATGGGATTCTTAGCATTTGATACAGATACAGTAATGTATTCGATTATAGCTCTTGTTGTGATTTCCTATGTTGTTGGGATTATGGAAAATGGATTTAATTCCTCTAAGACAATCATGATTATTTCTAATAAAAATGAAAAAATTCGTACCTACGTTATCCAAAAAGCTAATCGCGGTGTAACGCAAATTCCTGTTAAGGGAGGGCTAAATTCTCGTGATAAAATCATGCTCATGACAACAATTACTAGTCATGAGCTTCCCAAAATGCAACAAGAAATTTTAAAAATTGATGAGACAGCTTTTGTTGTTGTGATGCCAGCAAGCCAAGTCATGGGACGTGGCTTTAGCTTGACCAAACACTATATTCGTGAGAACGATGATATTTTACTTCCAGGCTAGTAGTTTTCGTTGAAAAAAATAAATAAATTCGATAAAATATTAAAGATAGATATAAAAAACGAGGTAATATAATTGTTAACAGTTTCAGACGTGTCGCTACGTTTTAGCGATAGAAAACTTTTCGATGACGTAAACATTAAGTTTACAGCAGGAAATACCTATGGATTGATTGGTGCCAATGGTGCTGGAAAATCAACTTTTTTAAAAATTCTTGCTGGAGATATTGAACCTTCAACTGGTCATGTATCTCTTGGACCAGATGAGCGTCTCTCAGTTCTTCGTCAAAATCATTTTGACTATGAAGAAGAGCGTGCGATTGATGTTGTTATCATGGGGAATGAAAAACTTTATAACATCATGAAAGAGAAAGATGCCATTTACATGAAGGAAGATTTCTCAGATGAAGATGGTGTTCGTGCAGCAGAACTTGAAGGTGAATTTGCAGAACTTGGTGGATGGGAAGCAGAAAGTGAAGCTTCTCAATTATTGCAAAACCTCAATATCCCTGAGGACCTTCATTACCAAAACATGAGTGAATTGTCTAACGGTGATAAGGTCAAAGTTTTGCTTGCTAAGGCTCTATTTGGTAAACCAGATGTTCTTCTTTTGGACGAGCCTACCAATGGTCTTGACATTCAATCGATTTCATGGCTTGAAGATTTCCTAATTGATTTTGAGAATACCGTTATTGTTGTGTCCCATGACCGCCATTTCTTGAATAAAGTATGTACCCACATGGCTGACCTTGATTTTGGTAAAATTAAACTATTTGTCGGTAACTACGATTTCTGGAAACAGTCTTCTGAATTGGCTGCGCGTCTTCAAGCAGACCGTAATGCCAAAGCTGAAGAAAAAATCAAAGAGCTTCAAGATTTCATCGCGCGTTTCTCTGCAAATGCCTCAAAATCAAAACAAGCGACTTCTCGTAAGAAAATGCTTGATAAGATTGAATTGGAAGAAATTGTTCCATCAAGTCGTAAGTACCCATTTATCAATTTCAAAGCTGAGCGTGAAATTGGTAATGACCTGTTAACCGTAGAAAACCTTTCTGTTAAAGTGGATGGAGAAACCATCATTGATAATATCAGCTTTATTCTTCGTCCAGGAGATAAGACAGCTATCATTGGTGAAAATGATATCCAAACGACAGCTCTTATGCGAGCTTTAGCGGGGGATATTGAATACGAAGGAACGATTAAATGGGGAGTAACCACTTCTCAGTCTTATCTTCCTAAGGATAATACGAAAGATTTTGCTTCAGGTGAACCAATTCTGGAATGGCTTCGTCAATTTGCTGCTAAAGGTGAAGATGATGATACTTTCTTGCGTGGTTTCCTTGGTCGCATGCTCTTCTCAGGAGATGAAGTTAAGAAGTCTGTTAATGTTCTTTCTGGTGGGGAAAAAGTGCGTGTAATGCTATCAAAATTGATGCTGCTTAAGTCAAACGTGCTTATTCTTGATGATCCAACTAACCACTTGGATTTGGAATCTATCTCAAGCCTTAATGATGGCGTCAAAGATTTCAAAGAATCAGTTATCTTTGCCAGCCACGACCATGAGTTTATTCAAACCATTGCCAATCACATCGTTGTTATTTCTAAAAACGGTGTCATTGACCGTATTGATGAAACCTATGATGAATTCCTTGAAAATGAAGAAGTTCAAGCTAAGGTTAAAGCTCTTTGGGCACAATAATTTCCAAAAAATCGTCTGGGACTATCTCAGACGATTTCTTTTTTATCTATAGTGATTTGAATTAGTACTCATCAAAAATCAAAAGAGCATTTTAGATCCTCTAATATCATTGTTTGACCACCGAACGAAGTGAGGCTAACATGTTTCTTTTCCTATGGTGGTATTCTTATTAGTGAAATCCGTAGGAGGTTGTGATACTGACTTCGTAAGCTTCATTTCCCACCTAAAAAGGTTCCCCAAACCTTTTTTAGCGTCCACACTTTTAATAAAGAAACACAGAAAGTAATTTTTGATTTTTGTTAAGTATAAAAGTAGGACACTTTAAAAGTAAACTACAGATAAAATGATGTCATCTTATTGCACTTAGTTCACTCTGGCATAGTCCTATTAAGAGGAGTGTAAATCAAACAGCCTCTCTAGATTTTTCAAATGGAACTACACTATCCATCACAAAACATTTATAGAAAACAAAAAAAAACTGCTAACCGCAGTTTTTATAGGATACTCCGTACGGGATTCGAACCCGTGTTACCGCCGTGAAAAGGCGGTGTCTTAACCCCTTGACCAACGGAGCAAAATCTAATAGTCCGTACGGGATTCGAACCCGTGTTACCGCCGTGAAAAGGCGGTGTCTTAACCCCTTGACCAACGGACCTTAGGTGTTGTTTTCTTAACACTCTTATTATTATATCAGATAAATTAAATTTGTCTAGTCTTTTATTTCATTTTTTATTTTAATATTGCTTTTTTTTGTCTCATTTGATATACTAATGGAGTTGGGTCTCATAGCTCAGCTGGATAGAGCATTCGCCTTCTAAGCGAACGGTCGCAGGTTCGAATCCTGCTGGGATCACTAAAAAAAGTTTGGAGCACATGTTCCAAACTTTTTTTGTCCTAATCCTATATCATCACCGGTCTCTTTATGGAGACTTTAGAGAAAAATCAGCTCCTAGGTTTATTGATTTTTTCTTCCCAATTTTTCTCATTCCAAAGACTGACATTGATATAGAGAAGTGGCAAGATAACAAAAACTAGACCATACTCTTTGAGATGAGTAGAGATGACTGTTGATAGAGCAACACCTAATGCAAATGTCAAGATAATAATAAAAATATTCCTACCAGCTTTTTGGAGCTCTGCATTTTTCTCCATAAAACCTTTAAACGTTAAAAGAGCAGCATTTTTAACATTTCCTGTCATCATCACATTAGCATAAGGTGCCCCTCTAAGTTTTCTAAAAGATTCCACCTGTATAGACGCTACAAGAGCTAAATTAGCTATTGTAAAAAATGAAGGTAAGATAGGAGTCAATAACACGGTAATGACAATAATGGCTTGCATAATCAGACTCGCACCAAAATGCCAAAAGATATTTTTGCTAACAAACCATCGACGAATCAGATAGGTAGCACATTGTCCTATCATAAAAAAAACAATAGGGATTGTAAAATTAATAACTCGTTGCCAATTTCCTTGAGCAGCATGATATGCCCACATGATAACATTGCCTGATTGAACGCCAGCAAAAATACCATTCTGAGTTACAAAGGTAAAGGCATTGATATAGCCACTAATAAAGGTTAGACAAGCTGCAACACGCAATCCCTCAAAGACACGGTAATCTTTTACATGATATTTCATCTTCCTCACTCCCAATAAATTATTTATGATAAGGACTGCCTTGCTGAATCATAAAAGCACGGTAAATCTGCTCAATCAATACAAGTTTCATGAGCTGATGAGGCAAGGTTAATTTTCCAAAACTCATTAATAAATTCGCACGTTTTTTGACACTTGGTGACAATCCTAGACTTCCCCCAATGATAAAGGTTAGATTTGAATAGCCTTTTACAGTGATATCATCTAATATCTGACTAAATTTTTCTGATGGAAATTGATCACCTTCGATGGCTAAGGCTATGACAAACTCTCTATCTGAAATTTTTGCTAAGATACGTTCAGCTTCTTTTGCCATAATGGCCTGATTCTCAGATTCACTAGCTTTATCTGGCGTTTTTTCATCAGGAAGTTCCACCATTTCTAATTTGCAAAATCTCCCCAGGCGCTTCTGGTATTCGGCAATGCCATCTTTCAGATATTTTTCTTTTAATTTTCCTACGGTAATCAGTTTTAGTTTCATAAGGTGTATTATATCATAAATTATTCTTTTTGTAATAAGTTATCCACAGGTTTACCCATTAAATTATCAGCTTTTTAGGTAAGTTTTTACTTGTTTTCAACAAAGTTTTCCACAACCTGTGGAAACTTTTCTTTTTTGGATTTTTAAGGTATAATTAAGCCAATTTTCTTAAACTGATGACAAATGGAGGTCATTTATCATGAAAAAAACATTTTCTTCTCTACTTAAATTTATTTTAATTAGTTGTACGGGTTTTATAGGTGGAATAGTTGCTACATTTTTAATGCTACAAAGTAACAAGTTTACTTCTACCTCAACAAATAATACTCAGACAACTGTCAGCAAGGTGAGCTATAAAAATACTAATGATACCACCTCTGCAGTTGCTAACGTTCAAGATGCTGTTGTCTCTGTCATCAATTATCAAAGTCAACAAAATAATTCTTTTCAGAACGTCTTCGGTAACTCTCCTTCTGGAGAACTCGCTGTAGCCAGTGAAGGTTCTGGGGTTATTTACAAAAAAGATGGTAAATTTGCTTATATCGTGACAAATAACCATGTTATTGAAGGTGCCGAGCAAATTGAAATCCTCTTTGCTGATGGTACAAAGGTGGTTGGTGAGTTGGTCGGAAGTGATACCTATTCTGACCTTGCGGTAGTCAAAATCTCTTCTGAGTCTGTTAAAACTGTTGCTACATTCGCAGATTCAGAAACATTGACTGTTGGTGAAACAGCAATCGCTATCGGTAGTCCTCTTGGATCTGAGTATGCCAATTCTGTAACAGAAGGGATTGTGTCTAGTCTTAGCCGTACAGTTACTATGAAAAATGAGCAAGGTGAAACCATCTCAACTAATGCTATTCAAACAGATGCTGCCATTAATCCAGGTAATTCTGGCGGAGCTCTCATCAATATTCAAGGACAAGTTATCGGTATTAACTCAAGTAAAATCTCTTCAACGTCAACATCGTTGACAGGAGGTTCTTCGGTTGAAGGTATGGGATTTGCAATCCCTTCAAATGATGTTGTCAAAATTATCAATCAACTAGAGAAAAATGGAAAAGTTAACCGTCCTGCTCTCGGTATTACGATGGTAGGTTTAAACGAATTGTCAACTAACTTTATCTTCCAATTAAAACTACCTGAAGATGTGACATCTGGTATTGTCGTTGCAAGCACTCAAGATAACATGCCTGCATCTGGAAAACTTCAAAAATATGATGTCATTACTGAGATTGATGAAGAAACTGTCGCATCATCTAGTGATTTACAAAGTATTCTTTATGGTCACACTATCGGTGACACAATAAAAGTAACTCTCTACCGTGAAGGGAAAAAGCAAACAGCTACTATTATCCTTGATAAAACAACCCAAGATTTGACTTCAAATTAAGTTGACATACTTTGTCACTACCTTTACAATAGTGTAAAGGTAGTTTTTAGTTTAGGAGAGCAGATGACAGAACGTTTACAGGTTATCAAAATTGAACAGATTCAAAAAAATCCCTACCAACCTAGGTTAAGTTTCAATGAAGATGAATTGATTGATTTGGCAAATTCTATTAAAGAGAATGGTCTCATTCAGCCAATTATTGTTCGAAAATCAGATGTTTTTGGATATGAACTCATTGCAGGTGAGAGAAGGCTACGAGCCTCTAAAATAGCTGGCTTAGAAGAAATCCCAGCAATTATTAAGGAAATTTCTGATGATGATAGTATGAAACAGGCTATTATTGAAAATCTTCAACGCTCTAACCTTAATCCCATTGAAGAAGCCAAAGCCTATCAACAAATGATTGATAAAAAACAAGTCACACACGAAGATCTAGCACGTTATATGGGGAAATCACGCCCCTACATCAGTAATCTTCTTCGTTTACTAAATCTACCACTAAGTCTTCAAGAAGCCGTTACGTCTGGAAAACTTTCTCAAGGACATGCGCGTGTGCTCCTCAGCCTCAATGAAGAAAAAGAACAAGAATTTTGGGCAAAGGAAATTAATGAGAAACAGCTCAGTGTTAGACAGCTAGAGGCTTTTATTTTAGGTAAGAAAACGAAAAAGCAAGTCTCTAAAAATCCTTTTATCACCGATTATGAAAAAGAGCTCAGCCAACAACTAGGATTACCTGTAAAAATCACAGCCAGCAAATCACATAAAGGGAAAGTCACCATCCAATTTTCAACCGAAGAAGATTTCCACAGAATTATCAACAGTCTAAAATAGGCTGTTGACTTTTTTTCGTTTTAGACAGAATTATCAACAAGAAAAATTCGATTTAAACCTAGTAAATATCAGCAATATAAGAGTTTTACACATGTTGTGGAAAACTCTTATTGACAATGTGGATTTCTGATAAAATACTTGTGGAAAACTTTTTAGAAATATGTTAGAATAAAACAACTAACTAACAGATAAGGAGACAAG